>CAYOFT010000168.1:0-4235 GCA_964403295.1 uncultured Thermotogaceae bacterium
CAAGCCCAACTCGAAGGATCGGAATCATACACGGAATAATATCCCGCTTCAAGTAGAATGTTTGGCTCTACCACCCAATAAGCATTTGGAACGCCCCCCTGTCCAGGCTCCCCGTAAGCCTGCCAAGGCCCGTACATTTTCCCACTCTGATCAATAAGTGCAATTTGCCCTGGGGTGGCTCCTTTTGAGTAATTCCAATGATAATGAGTGATTTTTGTAATTTTAGATTTTTGTTCTAATTGAACGGTTAATGTCTGATAGGGAAAGGATCTGACACTATAAATATTAAAGTTGTCGAAAAGGACATCGGCAAAAAGGACGACACCAAGCAGGACAAAGAAAATCGTTAAAGCAGTTTTTTTCATCAAAACCACCCTCTCTTTATGAACCGGTTATTTCACTAACCCTTGTTCAATTGCTTTAATCGCTCAATAACACGTTCCGCTTCCTCCCGATTGGGAACCGGGACGGTGATTCTTTGGGAAACAGGCCCTTCCGGGTCATAATAATCATAGACAATTTCCAAGTGCTCATAGGGTTCATTGAGGTAAATAGCATCGGTGAAGGCCGTTCCAGTGGAATCCCAGTTAATGAATCGCTTGTTAAGCAGAATCATTTTGGGTGTAATAACAACATGGGCATCCTTTTTTTGGTTCAGCCGGTTTGCCAGCCATGGGATGAGGAACAGGATAACAGCATACATAGAAAGCAGCCCAAGCATGACAAAAACCATGGCCGTTTTGCCTTCATCTACAGAAAATATTAGTAACAAAAAGATCGGAATGGTGATAACGCTTAACAAAAAAAATGCAGGCTTCATGCCCCCAGGTTTGAACCCGCCATAACGGTTCTCGTAGGCTTCCCACTGTTCGCTTGTAAAATGCCAACAGGCTAAAATGTTTTCATCCCGTAACATCCATTCAATGGTGCGGCTCCTTTTCCTGAAAATAAAAGTGCAATTTAAGCAAACAAAAAACAATAAAACGCCAACAAATACCCCTGGTCCCGCAAATTCCTCCAAAAATTCAAAAAAAGCGATTATCATTAAAACCAGAAGCAAGAAAAAAAGCGTTAAAAAAAGAAAAACCCGGTAAATCCCTTTCGAACTGTTTCTAATCATCTTTTTCACCTTGTCTTTTTTTCTGGGACATTCATTGAGTGTTGAGCGGTAAATGATTATTTTTTTGTAAGGTCTTTTATAGATATAGTAAACCACAAAGTATTGAGTGAAGTCAACTGGTTCTTGAGCTGATATGATGGTGGCTACTAAGGAAATTGAGAGTTCCGGGGTTGGCTTCCGTATTGCAAGGCCTTTTTTAACGAGAATGCCGGGACATTTTAGGAGCATTCCAAAAGGTGGACAATCTAGGACAGAATCTTCCTCCTATTACTTCAGGTGATTCTAATTATTCTCGATATGAAGTAACCTGGCGTTTATGGCAACAATCACAGTACTGAGTGACATCAAAGCAGCTCCAACGGCTGGTGATATCAAAATGCCGTATCCGTATAAAACACCAGCTGCCAATGGTATTGCCACAGCATTGTAACCTGTTGCCCAAAAAAGATTTTGAATCATTTTTTTATAGGTTGCTTTTCCAAAGAGTATCAGTGATGTGACATCTTTCGGGTTACTGTTAACCAATATAATATCTGCTGTTTCAGCTGCAATATCCGTTCCAGAACCGATGGCTATTCCCACATCCGCTTGAGCCAGGGCTGGTGAATCGTTGATCCCGTCTCCGGTCATGGCGACAAAATCCCCTTTTTTCTGCATTTCTTTTACTTTTTCTTGCTTTTCATCCGGTAGAACTTCTGCAAAATAACCATCAAGTTTCAATTCCTCCGAAACGGCCTTGGCAATTTTTTTGTTGTCCCCGGTTAACATTAGGCACTTGATACCTTCTTCTCGAAGTTTTTTTATGGCGTCGTAAGAATCTTCTCTGATTTTGTCTGAAAGGATGATCAGACCCAAGGCTTTACTGTTGGAAATGACATAAACCTGCGTCCCGATAGCATCTGTATTGGTTTCTGGGCTATCAATGTTGTTTTCTTCAAGATATTGACGACTGACAAGATGATAAGTTCTCCCGTCAACTTTTCCCTCAACGCCCTTGCCTTTCATGATATGAAAGTCAGAAACATCTTTTATTTTCAATTCCTTTTCTTTTGCCTTATCGACAATCCCTTTTGCGATTGAATGTTGAGATTGTTGTTCAATTGAAGCAGCAATCGATAGAATTTCCTCTTCGCTATCTTCTTGACCAAAGGATTGAACAGAACTGACACCAAATTTACCTTCAGTCAGTGTACCTGTTTTATCAAAAAGGATGGCGGAAATTTTGCGTGAGTTTTCAAAAGCCGTTCGATTTCTGATTAACAAGCCGTTTTTAGCTGAAAGGGAAGTCGAAACAGCACTCACCAAAGGGATTGCTAATCCCAAGGCATGGGGACAAGTAATCACCATTACGGTTGCCATTCTTTCAATGGCAAAAGCAAAATCTCGTCCGGAAAACAGCCAAACAATTAAAGTGATACCTCCTGCACTAAGGGCAATAAAAGTGAGCCATTTAGCTGCTTTATCCGCAAAACGTTGTGTTTTCGATTTTGATTTCTGTGCGTTTTCAACCAAGTTGATGACTTTGTTCAGATAGGTATCTTCACCGGTTTCTTTGACTTTAATCTGTAAAACATCATCACCGTTGATGGATCCCCCAATGACTTGATTCCCTTCTTTTTTTTGAACGGGCTTTGATTCCCCTGTGAGCATCGATTCATCCAAATAACTTGAGCCTTTTTTTATGGTGCCATCTGCAGGAATTTTTTCGCCCACTTTGACAAGGATCGTATCTCCTTTTTGGATTTCAGAAATTTTGACATCTTTTGTTTCGCCATTTTGAATCAAATGGGCGGTATCGGGGAGTAATTTTGCAAGCTTTTCCAATGCCCGGGATGCTCCCATCACTGATTTCATTTCTATCCAATGACCCAGTAACATGATATCGATTAATGTTGCCAATTCCCAAAAGAAATATTTTCCCTCTAACCCGAAAACAACAGCGGAACTATAACCGTAGGCAACAAAGATTGCCAAAGCAATCAACGTCATCATTCCCGGTTCTTTCTTTTTCAGTTCTTCTAGGATACCTTTTAGAAAAGGCCAACCACCGTAAAAGAAAATAAAAGTTGATAATCCCCACAAAAAATAGGCGCTTCCGAGAAAGTCAATCGTTATACCCAGAAATTGTTGAATCAGTGGAGACAATAACAGAATTGGAACTGTGATGATAGTTGAAATGATCAATCTTCGCTTGAAATCTTTTACCATTTGTTTGTGATGATTCGAGTTTTTATTTTTGGATTTGTTTTCTTCTAAAATGGTTTAACCTCCCTTGGTTACTAATTTCACCCTATCTTTATGACGAGAAGCAACCAAATTCTGTTTAAGTTACCAAAGAGGAACGGTTCTTGTGGTAAAACAGTTGAAATTAATTTTAAACCATATTACAATAGCTTCAGAGGTGATAAATTTGGAATCCTTATACAACATGATTTTTAAGCGGAAATCATTTCATGTTTTTAAAAATTGCGGGCATTTGGCGCAGATAGAGTTGCAAGAAATTGAGAATCACTTTCAGTTTCTTCAGCCTTTGAAAGATGATATAAAGATTCAGTTCAAGATTGTCCCTAAAGAACATACTTCCTGTAAGCGCGGAGAATACTGCGTGCTTTTTTTCAGTGAGAAAAAGGAGGGCTATCTTCAAAATATCGGTTATTTAGGTGGTCAACTTGATTTATGGTTGGCTTCAAAGAATGTCGGTGTATGCTGGTATGGGGTGGGGAAAACAGAAATAACACCTGAAAACGATCTGGATTTTGTGATTATGATGGCAATTGCAAAAGTCGATGAATCGGATTTTAGAAAAGACTATACAAAGAGTAAAAGAAAAAGGATAGATGAAATATGGAACGGTGATTCACATCAAAGCATTGCTGAAATTGTCAGGTTTACTCCCAGCGCATGCAATACACAACCGTGGTTTGTGGAAAGTGAAGACCATCATTTAACTGTTTATAGAGTAAAGGGAAAAAGAGGGATGATGCCCGCTGATAAGGTGGTGTACTATAACCGAATTGATATAGGGGTTTTTCTTTTTTTCTTGGAACTTTGTATTAAACATGAAGGCATGGCGTTCACAAGGACGGTTTTCACAGATACAGTAGATAAAACAGCA
>CAYOFT010000169.1:0-4201 GCA_964403295.1 uncultured Thermotogaceae bacterium
AGTACGGTTTCCGGTATTGTGGACCGTTTGGTGGAAAAAGGTGTCGTTGACAGGATGAGAAGTGAAGAAGATCGAAGAGTGGTGATGATCAGTTTGGCTAAATCGCATCGTCAACCGTTAAAGAGGCATTTTGAAGCTGTCTGTACCCGGTTAAATAAGGTGATGGATTTGGGCAGTGAACAGGAACTGGACGATATCGCCATAGCCCTGGAAAAACTAAAAGCCTTGTTGGAAAAGGCGCAAAAGGTTGAAGATTGAGATTGGGAATTGAAGAAACAAATACACTGATAATGTTAAAGAAGGAGAAAATATGCTGAAACTCATTGGATATTTAAAACCCTATACCATTTTTATTCTGGTGGCGATAGTTTTGCTCTTTGTACAGGCTTTGACAGAGCTGGCGCTTCCTGATTACATGTCAAAAATTGTTAATGTTGGGATTCAACAGGCCGGGATCGAGGACACGATTCCTCAAGCGATCAGTCAGGAAACATTTAATGATGTCTCTCTTTTTATGAGTCGTGAGAATAAAGAAGCGATTCTTGGCTATTATGAATTGATCACAGAGGATTCATCAAACTATCAGGAATATCTTGACCGCTATCCGGCACTGGAAAAAGAACCAGTATATGTCCTTGTGAATGATTCAATTGAAAATAATGAAGAACTAAAACTCACTTTTGGCAAGGCTTTGATGGCTTATTCCGGAGTTAAAAGCGGTGGGGAACAGGGCAATGAAAACTTTTCACCCCCCAGCGGGATTACCATACCTGAAGGTGCTGATCCATTTAAGATCATGCGTTTACTTCCTGAAAGTATACGACTTCAAATGCTCTCCGATATGGATAAAATGGTAGATGTTTTAGGTGAAAGTATGATTAAGCAATCCGCTGTGCTGGTTGTAAAAGAAGAATATCAAAAACTGGGTATGGATACTGATAGTATTCAAAGCCGTTATGTGTTCAGAATAGGTTTTATGATGGTGTTAATGGCCTTATTAAGCACAGCGGCGACGATTATGGTGGCCTTTATTGCCTCCAAAATCGCTGCAGCGGTTGCCAGAAACCTGAGAAAAGATGTGTTTACGAAGATTGAAAATTTTTCCAATGTGGAATTTGCCAAATTCTCTACTGCCTCTCTCATCACCCGAACAACCAACGATATTACCCAAATTCAGTTGGTGATTGTCATGATTATTAGAATGGTTTTCTATGCACCAATCATGGGAGTTGGCGGTGTCATTCGAGCCCTTGAAAAAAGTGTGTCCATGTCCTGGATTATCGGGCTGGCGGTTATTATTCTTCTGGGCATGATTGGCATCGTTTTTGCTATCGCCTTACCCAAGTTTAAAAAGATACAAAAGCTGATCGACCGTTTGAATCTGGTCACGAGAGAAAATTTATCCGGTCTCATGGTGGTTCGGGCCTTTAATACTCAAAAATTCGAAGAAAAGCGATTCCGTGAAGCCAACGAAGATGTTACCAAAACCAACCTGTTCGTCAATCGGATCATGGTGTCGATGATGCCGATTATGATGCTGGTGATGAACGGTATCGTTCTTCTGATTGTTTGGGTGGGTGCAAAACAGATTGCTGAATCATCCCTGCAGGTGGGGGATATGATGGCCTATATACAATATGCCATGCAGATTATTATCTCATTCCTCATGTTGACCATGATTTTTATTTTTATTCCAAGGGCATCTGTTTCAGCCAATCGTGTTCACGAAGTCTTGAAAGTCGATCCCGAAATAACCGATCCTGATAATCCCAAGCAATTCCCCAAGGACTTTAAGGGAGAGGTAGAGTTCAGAAATGTTTGTTACCGTTTTCCGGGAGCTGAGGAAAACATATTAAATCATATTAGTTTTACAGCCAGGCCTGGAGAAACAACAGCGATTATCGGATCAACAGGATCGGGAAAGTCTACTTTGTTGAACATGATCCCCCGATTTTACGATGTTT
This sequence comes from uncultured Thermotogaceae bacterium, assembly GCA_964403295.1. Classification (GTDB taxonomy): domain Bacteria; phylum Thermotogota; class Thermotogae; order MWEM01; family MWEM01; genus JASUTC01. The sequence goes on from CAYOFT010000169.1 coordinate 1,965, forward strand.
GTGGTGGCCAAGTCCTGTTGGATGGTGTGGATATTCGAGAGGTCAAACAACATGATTTGCGAGATCATATCGGTTATGTACCCCAAAAAGGAGTGCTTTTCAGCGGAACGATTGAGTCCAACCTGAAATACGCTGATGATGATGCAACATTGAAAGACATTCAAAAGGCAGCGGAAATAGCCCAGGCTACTGAATTTATAGAAACGAAAGAAGAAAAGTATCAAACACCAATTTCCCAAGGAGGAATCAACGTTTCCGGGGGACAAAAGCAACGGTTATCCATTGCCAGAGCATTACTGAAAAGACCTGAGATATTCCTCTTTGATGATAGTTTTTCAGCTCTTGACTTTAAAACAGATGCTGCATTAAGGCGAAAACTCAAGCAGGAAACCGGTGACAGCACGATGATCATCGTGGGCCAGAGAATTGCCACTATCAAAAATGCCGAACAAATCCTAGTTCTGGATGAAGGAAAGTTGGTAGGCAAGGGCAGGCATGATGAACTGATGAAAAGCTGTCAAACGTATCAGGAAATTGCAAGGTCCCAGCTTTCAGAGGAGGAATTGTCATGACTCAAGATAATCCTAAAACAAGAAGACAACCCCCAAGACACGGTGGACCCGGTGGCGGTCCCGGAATAATGGCCGGAGGGGAAAAACCAAAGAACTTTAAGGCCACTCTGCGAAAACTGGTTAAAGAATTGAGTCAGTATAAGGTATTGATTATCATCGTCTTTATCTTTGCCGCTTTGAGTGCCTTCTTAATGATCCTTGGTCCGAAAATTTTGGGAAACATTACAACTGAACTGTTTGAAGGGTTAATGAATAAAATCAGAGGAACGGGAGAAGGCATCAACTTTGATTCGATCAAACAAACCATTCTCTTTCTGCTGGGGCTGTATGTGGGCAGTACACTGTTAGCCTATATACAAGGTTGGATCATGTCCGGTGTTTCGGCAAAGATCACCTATCGATTAAGAGAACAGATTTCTTTGAAAATAAACAACCTGCCGTTAAAATATTTTGATAAAACATCCCAAGGTGAAGTGCTGTCGCGAGTAACCAATGACGTGGATACTATCAGTCGAACATTAAGCCAAAGTTTAACTCAGATGATAACATCCCTGACCACTGTAATAGGAGTTATATTTATGATGTTCTCCATCAGCTGGCAAATGACCTTGGTGGCTTTGTTAATCCTGCCACTGTCTGCATCACTCATCGCATTGGTCGTCAAACAATCCCAGAAATACTTTAAAAAACAGCAGGATTATCTGGGGCATGTGAATGGTCATGTAGAAGAAATGTACGGAGGACATGTAGTAGTAAAGGCCTTTAATGGGGAAGCGGACAGTATCAAGAAGTTCAACGGGATTAACGATGTGCTGTATGATTCAGCCTGGAAGTCCCAGTTTTTATCCGGCATGATGATGCCGATCATGATGTTTGTTGGAAATATTGGATATGTTCTCATCAGTATTCTTGGCGGTTGGTTTGCAGTCAAACGAATCATTACTGTGGGTGATATTCAGGCATTCATTCAATATGTCAGACAGTTCACACAACCGGTAGCCCAAATTGCCAACATCATGAACATCTTCCAGCAAACCGCAGCAGCTGCTGAAAGGGTGTTTGAATTCATCGAAGAAGACGAAGAGATTGCCGAAACACCTAATCCGGTGAAAAACGTTGAACATAACGGAAATGTGGAGTTTAAGCATGTTCAATTTGGTTATGATCCGGAGAAAATCATCATCAATGATTTTTCCTGTAAAGTCAACAAAGGTCACAATATCGCAATAGTGGGACCGACCGGTGCCGGGAAAACTACTATGGTGAAGCTCCTCATGCGATTTTACGATGTCAATTCAGGAGAAATCCTGCTTGATGGACATAATATCAAAGATTATTCCCGATACGACTTAAGGGAAAACTTCGGTATGGTGCTTCAAGATACATGGCTCTATAACGGAACAATTTGGGATAATATCAAATATGGACGTCTTGATGCCACGGATGAAGAGGTCCTGGCAGCTGCAAAAGCAGCTCATGTGGACGCATTTGTTCATATGCTCCCTGATGGTTATAACCTCATGTTAAATGAAGAAACCACCAACGTATCCCAGGGACAAAAGCAGTTAATCACCATCGCACGTGCAATTCTGGCCGACCCCAAAGTACTAATACTGGATGAGGCTACCAGTTCAGTGGACACGAGAACGGAAGTACAAATCCAGA
>CAYOFT010000170.1:0-4199 GCA_964403295.1 uncultured Thermotogaceae bacterium
CAACAGAATTGGCATGATATCCCAACCATGCCAAAAAAGTTTTGTATTAAATTAGAGGTAGAGGAGATAGGTTCACATCAACATTAAACTCTATTTCGCCTTCACACGCACCTGAATCAATAAAACGATCTCCGGTTCTACATCTGTTTCCCAGGGACGCAGGTATTCAAAAGCCAGAGTTGTCACACCCTCTTCAATTGCGTTAAAACCCCAAATTGATGTCCCACCGGCTCCCATAAGCTCTGAGTCCGGGGCTTTGTATTCTGTTGAAACCAATTGAAGAAATTTTGTTTCAAAGTCGTCCTTTAAAACCCATTGATAACCTGTTGTAGCGTTAGCGGGTATCAGCAATACCAGTTGATCTCCAGGCTTCAAATCAATGTTCACTACATCCGAACTCTCATAACTCTTTTCCACCTTCTGACCATCGTTAATCGTGTAAGAAAAATCATAGGTCCCGTTGTTTGTGTTGTTTTCCGCATAAATAGTAATAAATGACAATAAAACAATCAAAATAGTTAAAACTGATTTTTTCACAATAATCACTCCCCATTTATAGTTATTTGTACCATTATACATGATTTAGCGTGTTATAATTCAGTGTAATTAAAGATAAGGAGCATACTTTTGGAAATCTGGATGAACTCCGTAGAGGATCTCTTAAAATTGGTCAAGTCAAAAAAAATAACTTCAAACGATCTTCAACAATACTTTATTAAAAGACTCAATATATTAGACGAAAAAGTCAAGGCCTTTATCCATTATAAGAAACATTCCCAAACAAATTCATTAAAAGGAATACTTTCAGGCATTCCTTATGCCATAAAGGACAATATCATGGCTTTGGGTACAAGAACAACGGCTGCCAGCCGGATGCTCTGGAATTATCACTCCTTATACAATGCCACGGTTGTCGATCACCTAAACGAAGAAGGCGCACTTCTTATTGGCAAAACCAACATGGACGAATTTTCTATGGGTTCCACAACTGAAAACTCCGCCTTCTATCCCACAAAAAACCCCTGGGATTTGGAAAGAATTCCCGGAGGGAGCAGTGGGGGATCAGCAGTGGCTGTGGCAACCGGAATGGTCCCCTTTGCATTGGGATCTGATACAGGCGGATCCATACGTCTGCCGGCCTCTTATTGTGGAGTAGTGGGGTATAAACCTTCTTACTCTCTGGTTTCCAGATACGGGTTAATCGCTTTTTCATCTTCTATGGATCAGATTGGACCCATTACGCGGTCTGTAAGGGATGCTGCTTTAATCATGAATGTCATATCAAAAAAGTGTCCATACGACACCACTAAAATCAACAAACAAACAAATTATTTGGAAGAAATAGAAAAACCGCTTGACGGGTGTCACATTGTCTGTATAAGAGAAACAGTCAAAGATGGTTGTGACAGTAACATCCGAGAACGTTTTGAAGAAGCCGTTGAACAGTTACAATGGAAGGGTGTAAAAATCGATTATTTAAGCTTGGATGATTTCAATTATGCTTATCCTGTTTACACAATCATTTCCAGTGCTGAAGCTTCTTCCAACCTGGCACGCTACGATGGAAGTTTATATGGTTTAAAAGTAAATGCACAGGAAAGGACAAAAGTTATACAAAAAACACGCAGTGTAGGATTCGGACCCGAAGTAAAAAGACGAATTATGTTGGGGACCTTCAATTTGTCCCATCAAAGATATGAAAACTATTATCAACATGCAATCAATTTACGGGCAAATATCACCTCTCAACTCAGAGAACTTTTTAAATCATACGATGCCATCATCAGTCCGGTGTCAAAAAGAAACCCCGGAAAAATTGGAGAGAAATCGGATATAGAGGTTATGTGCCAATATGACTCTAACACTGTGTTGGCCAATCTTGCTGGATTGCCTGCCATTACAGTCCCAATGGGGTTTGCCGGAAAAACACCTGTTGGCCTTCAATTGATGACCAACCAATTTGAAGACGCAAAATTACTTCAAATCGCCAGAGCATATGAAAAAACTGCTGGGTTCTATGAAGACGGTTGCTATCCTGCTCCTCATTTGGAGGGGATGGAAGATGCTTAAAACAATTATAGGACTTGAAATACATGCACAACTTCAAACAGCCTCCAAGGCCTTTTGCAAATGTGCCAATGATTCCCAGTCACCCCCAAACACAAATGTTTGTCCCGTTTGCTCCGGCCAACCGGGTACATTGCCATCCCTGAATACGAAAATGATCACATACGCAGTAAAAACAGGACTTGCCTTGAGTTGCAGTATCAGAAGAATAACATCCTTCGACAGAAAGAATTATTTTTCTTCAGATATGCCAAAGGGTTATCAGATCACGCAATTTTTTCAACCCATTGCTGATGATGGATATGTTGAAATTTTATCCCGAACCAGAAAAAAAATAATTGCCATCAGTAGTGTTCATATGGAAGAAGATTCAGCCAGAACTCTCTTAAAAAAAGAGCAACAGTCAGATCACTTTATCAGTCTCCTGGATTTTAATCGTAGTGGCATTCCTTTACTGGAAATTGTTACAGCCCCTGAGATTACATCTCCCAAAGAAGCGGTTGATTGTTTCGAAACCATTCGGAACATACTCATATATTTGGATGTCTGTGATGGTCATATGGAATCAGGATCTATTCGTTGCGATGCAAACATTTCCGTTCAAAACACAAAAACCGGTCAATCTACCAACAGAGTAGAAATAAAAAACTTGAATACGTTTAAAAACCTTGAAAGAGCTTTAATTTACGAAGAAAATTTATTAAAAAAAGATGTTACCACATTCAGCGGTAGCGATTCGGTAACAAAAGACTGGGATGAACAGTTGAAACAAACGTTGATTTCAAGAGATAAAGAATCATTACGTGACTACCGTTATTTTAGAGAACCGGATTTGGCCCCGGTGAATATATCCGATCAACTGATTCAAACCTTGAAAAAACAAATTCCCGAATTACCTCTGAAACGACTAGAACGTTTCATAAATGACTATAATCTCAGATACGACATCGCAAAAGCATTGGTAACCGATAGGTCATTGGCTGATTTCTTTGAACAAGCAATGACTATATTGAATACGGATGAGATGAAAAATATCATCATTCGAGATGTCAAGAGTTATTTAAATCAGCAGGGAAAAGAAATTTCAGAAACTCATCTGTCACCTGAAAAACTGTATCAGCTTTTAAATAGCGTGAAAACGGGCCGAATTTCATCTTTAATGAAACAGACCATATTAAATGCCCTTTTTGAAACTTCAAAAAATGTAAACACCATTATTGAAGAAAAGAATCTAATCAAAATCGATGACAGGCAATCTCTGGAAGCCATCCTGGAAGAAATTATCACAGAAAACGAAGAACAATACGAAGCTTATATCTGCGGAAAAAAGGAACTGTTCAAATGGTTTATCGGTCAGATGATCAAGCGAACAAAAGGCCGATCCGATCCTAAGCTCATTATCAGTATCATCAAAGATAAAATGGGGGTTTGACATGAACGAAGAGACAAAAAAGCTGGAAACACGCCTGGAGAGAATTGAACAGAAGACAGATATTCTTCAGAAATTTATCAACAACGAATACAACGATCTTACTGATGAACTGGAAAAATTGAATAAAAACTATTCTGCCATTGAAATCATGTTCTATATTATCATTGCATTAATGGTGGTATTAATTATATTAATGGTGATCTAAAGCACGCATGATTTCCTTTAATTCACCGTTAATTACTTCATCCGCCAGGGAATCCAATGGCGTTGGATCACGATTGATAATCACCAATTTTGCTCCGTTATCTTTGGCGATCAAAGGAAGTGAGGCAGCCGGATAGACCAATAGAGATGTTCCAATGGCGATAAATATATCGCACTGAGCGGCCTGTTCAAAAGATTCTGTAATTTCCCGCTGTGGTAACATTTCACCAAAGAAAACAATGTCCGGTTTAATGATCCCGCCACATTCACAAAGGGGCACATCCTGAGAAAACAATCGTTCACGCATCTGTTCAATATCATAACCACGATGACAATCCAAACAGTGAGCATGTTCAATCGAACCGTGAATCTCCAAAACATTCTTTGTGCCCGCCCGCTGATGCAACATATCTATATTTTGAGTGATACAGGCCTTTAAAAAACCTTCCTGCTCCCATTTGGTTATGATCTCATGTGTGATATTGGGTTGCTTTTC
>CAYOFT010000171.1:0-4101 GCA_964403295.1 uncultured Thermotogaceae bacterium
CCTCCCCGCCGTATTTGACAACCAGTTTTTTCAAAGCACTCAACTGGGCTTCATAACCGGTACATCTGCACAGATTTCCGTTGAGGCGATCTTTTATTTCACTTACAGGGACCACTTTGACTTCTCTTTGTTGAATATCGTTCATAAATTCCATGGTATTCATGAGAATTCCCGGAGCACAAAAACCGCACTGAAAAGCGGACTCATCTACAAAGACCTGTTGAATATCATGAAGAGGTCCGTTTTGTCCCATGGCCTCAACGGTAGTTATCTCACATCCCTCGACAGAAGCGGCAAAAGTCTTACAGGATAAAATCGCCTTGCCATCCTTTAAAACAGTACAGGTTCCGCAATCGGCGGTGTTACAACCCTTTTTAACGCTCTTATAACCTGCTCTTCTTAAGACATCGACCAACATCTCATTTGGTTCTATTTCAAATTGTTTTTTTTCTCCGTTTACACGTATATTCAATTTCAAAAGGCATCGCACTCCTTTATATATGATGTTGATACAAAATTATAGCATACTGAAGTAAAGAACACTTCTGGTATTAAAGAAAACACTTCCCCACCAACTTTAAGCCTGCTGCGTAATCAGGGGGACAGGTACCTTGGGAATTAGGGGACAGGTGCCTTGATTCCCGTATCAAGGTCCCTGTCCCCTAATTCCCGTCCTCTTGATTCTCAGTTCTCACTCCACAACTGTCTCAAATCTATTCCTATCCCCAAAAGGAAAGCCTCCAAAAGGATCGATTCCCCAGGAAGCATCTTCAAATTTATAATCCGAAGCGATTGAATAAGCCTTTGAATCATCATCTTCAACAACCGCATAGGCCAAAGGGACATACCAACTGTATTGTGTGTTATTTAGAAGTTCATCTGATTCATAATCTCTGTAGGTCTCTGTCTCTTCGTTATACCATTTCCACAAACAACCCCATTCCTGGTTTTGAGCATTCCCGGTAAATGTGACGCTGATTTGCTCAGCTTCATCCGTTCTAAAGTTGAAGAATTCACTTAATGCATCAACACAGGCCAGTATCTCATTGGCAGGTGCCCCTTGCTGATCTAAATACAACCCGTAACGATATTTAGGTGTTCCTTCATCCGATGTCAAGGCTTTTGAAGGCTGCCATTGGAAAGTTGGGGTTAACGTGTCAACTGTTTCTTCATGTGCAGGGTGATCCGAAACTACCTGGAAGGCATCCAAAGGTATGACAGAACCTAATTCTGTAGGAGTGGATTCTAAAGTACCATATACTGCCGTTACCCTGTAATAAATAGGATAGGAAGGCATCACGTAAATGGACCCGTCAAGAGCCACCGGATTGCTGTTTGCAACACGGTCTACATCAAACCAAATATCAGCTTCTTCGCAAATTTGCTTTGCTAAACCTTCAACGGAGGATTCAGGAATAAAGGCAAATTTTTGATAAACCTCACCATCACCAGAACGATACAAGTTGTATCCATCCGGTCGTTCTCCCGGATTTGGTAGAAGGCTTCCCGGACCGGAATAATCATTCAAAGAAGTCCAATCCGTCCAATACAGCTGTGTCCACAGATTGGTTTCCGCCGGGGCGGTTCTGTCATCATTTCTAAGGTTTACGCCACCCCGCCTGGTATAACTTCTGATATTTTCTATTGTATAATCTCCAACATGTTCTGAAAAATCAACAAACGTCATGGGTTGATACATCTGAACCTCTCCGGGATCCGTTCCCTCAATTTCCAGGTACTCCACTTTCACAACCCGATTGTTGTTCTCATCGTAAACGGTCGTAAATAAAGCAACTTCCCCATCAAACCCCGTGGGTGATATTTCAAAAGTAGCTGTATCAGTTGATCTGACCAGTTGGGAATTTGAGGTAACCGATGCCGAACCGGGAATTTGATCCAGTAAAGGTTGAAAAATCACTTTGACATCCCTTTGTGATTCAACTTGTACTGTTACTTCAAATGGCCCCGTTATCGGCTCATCGTCTTCTCTCTGTTGCGAACGCAAGCCAGTTAAAGCTTGGCATTGCATCTGCACAACCGGATCAGTTTCAGCAAACGGATCAGGCTCACGAAGGGCTTCTTGAAGGATTACAGAAATATAATTATTAATGGCAGATGTCGTTTTCAACCCTGAAACCAGACTTCTGGCATGCCCTTCCTTTAAAACTAAAATATCTATCTTTTCAGGTTTTGCAATTAAATTAAGACCCACTCCGCCTTTTTCATTTGTTACTCCATTTCCAAGAAGATTCTCTGTTCCACTTTCAAAAACTCTAACGACCGCATTTTCAACTCCAGGCCCGGCATTCCAATTTGTGACAACAACTGCCATCTGATTCACGGGCATGAGTCCCCCGCCACAGGACACAAGAAAAACCGTTAACAACAATACCACAATTGATAACAAAATACTTTTTTTCATTTTCAACCTCCAAAATGTTTTTTTATCTATCTTTTTTTGAATAATATTGATTATTAGTCGATAAACATGAACGTTTTATACTGTGCCATTTTGAGTTGGGAAAGAGTTATCAAATCGTGGCATAGAGTCGATTAAATGATTATATCATATAAGCGAAATTGCATAGAAAGAAAAAGTAGAAGTACCTTTTGAAATACTCGTAAAAGAAGTAATTATAATGAGTTTCCCCGCTTCTTTCGACTGCATAGTGCTGATCCATATCATCAGCTTGGTAATGGATCCCCTTTGTTTCTATTCCTCAATTTTGTAATTGGAAACATTTCGAATCTCATCATCAATCTCTAGCCCAACCAGGTACAGCTTTCTGTCTGAGTATTTCACGCCATATTCTTTTTCTCTGATCTGTTTCAGAGACACTTCCGGTGGTTGCTTTTTTAATTCTATGATGTACAGATCTTTTTCAAACTCTAAAATCAAATCACTTCTACCCAGAGCTGTTAATTCCTCTGCTCTCACATTCACACCTGCTGCCCAGAACATGGTTAAAATAACAGCATGATAAAACCCTTCAAGACGTTCTATATATGCCCTTTCCGTTTCAGCTGCTTCATCTTTTTTTCTGGGTTCAAAGATGGTGTAGGGAATATTGGAAAAAGTTCGTCTCATCTGTTCAAACAGTCGTTCAAAATTCCTGTTTTTAAGAGCTTGTCTTATTTCTTCACGGATGTCATTTGCCTCTTGAAAATCATGGTTATACTGGGATATCATCAGTAGTTCAGAAAAGGTGTCTCTCACTTCTTTATTGGGATAATCGATTAAATAACCTTCATCTTGTTTATAATCTTTAAAGGTTAAATAGCCTGCCTGGATCAGAAAGCTCACAGGTGGCGCTTCTTCTATTTCATAAGTTGATAGGACGGTTTTTTGGACATATTTTCCAAGAAATTTATCCGGTTGAATGTCATGACGTTTGGCATATTTCACGATAAATGAAGGCGAACCGCTTTCCACCCAATAATTATCAAAGGTTTGTTTATTTAAAAAGTTCAAGATCGAAAAGGGGTTGTACACAAAATGTTTCCCATCAAAGGAAAAGCCATTGTAATGCAGTTTAATTGAGTCATACAGTTCTTGTCGATTCATTGCCATACCACTTTCACATTTTTCAAAATAGGGCTCAAAATCTCTTTCAATTTCTTCCTGAGTGTAGCCCAGCATCTGTGAGACTTCATCCCACGTGGAGATATCATCCAGATTATTCAGTGTAGAAAACACTCCAACTTTCGTAAACTTCGTAATTCCTGTTATAAAAACAAAATCCAGATAAGCATCGGATGATTTTAATGTGGAATAAAAAGTTCTCAAGACGGTTCTGATCTTCTCAGCCATTTCATGATCGTCCAGATGATCTAAAATCGGTTTGTCGTATTCGTCGATGAGGACGATGACTCGTTTGCCGTATTTTTCATACAATCTTTTTATGAGTGTTGCAAACGCCATTTTCATCATGCCGGTATCTTTCGTGATTCCGTGAGTGGCATAAAGCTCATCCAACAGGTAAATAATGTTTTCCTCAGCTCTCTCCTCATCTCGTGTATCCAGCTCACTCATATTTAGTCGTATAACCGGTTGAGGTTCAAACGCCCAGTTGTCATACAGCCAGGTGTCTTTAAACAGTT
>CAYOFT010000172.1:0-4097 GCA_964403295.1 uncultured Thermotogaceae bacterium
AATTGAACCTAGAGCCTTTATTACAAAATACGTTTTAAAGGAGTAATTTTACCAAGTTATTGGTATCTATTCAGAAGGACCTAACCACCTTTGGTCAACCTATTTTTTTGAGTCAGTAAGGCAGTCGAACCGTTTTTCATAGGCATTGTTCTTCTTAAGCTGTTGATTCCAGTAACCATTTAGGGCTCCCATCTTCGCAAACAACTTAACAACCATTGCTATACCTTTACCAAAGCGAATGGGCATGGCTAATCGACGAATATCCGTTGAGTTGAACTTCCCTTCACGCACCAAGTTATCAATGGCCTTGACCATGGGTTCAATCATTTTTTCTTGATTCTTAGCTGGCCTCATCTGTAAACCTTCCACACCACCCTTAATGGCTGTTCCAAGATAAGTTCTTCCTAATTTGAGAGCCAATTGTTCAAAATAGGCCTCAAGATAGTGAGATTGTCCACTTTCAGGGAACCCGGATTGCACGAAAAAACTTATGCTCCCTGCAGATGGTTGAAGTTTTTCGATAAATCCCATGACATGGGAGGGCATTGCATGGACATATAAGGGCATGAAAAACATCGTATTGTTCTCGTTTTTAAAAGCCTCGGCCCACTCCTCCCATTTCTCCCTTTCCTTCAAATCCCGAATTTCAACTTTACCATCAAGTGCTTCAGCAACTTTTTTCAAAATAAGCTCAGAATTACTGCCGCTCCTTCTTGGGGAACCGTTGTAGATCACCAATTTTTCCATGGGTTCAACTGATGCAAAGGCTATCGCATGGTTTTTAGCCTCCCTTGATGCCAGTGGTTGTAATTCAAGACTGTCTTTCTTTACAATGCGATAGGCTTTAGATTGAAAATGGTAGGCAGTACGATACAAATAATCCTCAATAACTTGGTCTTCTTCGTTTGTTAAGCCCTCAGTGTCATAGTAAAACACCAGATCAGGATAGCGCTTATATCTGGCAACATGGTGACACTCGCTGTCTACAATTTCGATGTATGGAAGATAGTGGGGAATTGTTCTGTCAAAAAAAGCTTTAGACAAATGGTTAATAAATCCCTGGGCTGTATCCATGAGCAAAATTACCGTATCACTTTTTACATAGTCAACATAGGATGTAGCCATTTCATCCTTCATAACGCATTGACCAGGGGTCTTGAGCCAACAATTCCAACAGCCAATGCATGCAGTGATGGATTGTCCTCCCAAACGAACGGTATTCAAAGGCTCATCATATAGTTTCGCGATGGCTTCAATCATTTCATTATTTGGTTTATCTCTTAGATCAATCAAAGTTTTCATATATATCTCCTTCACTAACTCTTATTTTTTTTAACCACCCAATTGTCAGTTGCAAGTTAATATGATCCGCTTGATATAAATGCACCATCTCCCTTAAGATAACTGTTAAAAAATTCAAGACAAACCTTGTTGATCGTCTTAAGGCAGTATAATGTTTCGGTTGTTGGTTTTTTTCCATCTAATATACGGGTCAGAAATGGGCTCGTAAGTGCAAAATCAGTTAGAGCTAAATGGCCGATACCACTAATGTAGACATTAAATGCGGTTGCACCGGTATCGAAAAGCATTCTGTAGTTTGCTGCATATTGTGATCGTTCGGCAAGGATGTCCCATGAGCTGTCCGAATACACATTTAACACAGGAACAGGATAAATCTTGTCTGTGAAAAGAAATTCCTCATCCTCAACACCCTCAATATCGTACATAAATGGCGACTCGAGTGCAATAACTGCATTAACATCAGCTCTTATCCTACCAATACCAAGCGCTGCAGACCCACCAAGAGAATGTCCCATAACACCGATTTGGTCAATATCCACAAGTGTGTATACCCTGTCTGCATTATTTGTTTCTGCTTTTTTAATGATGTAATCAATGACAAAATTAATGTCGTCTGTTCGTATTTTCATCCACTTCTGATAATACTCATAGCTTTGGTGTATGTCTGATGCTGGATTTTCAGCGAATAATTCCTGCATATAGCCCAAATCAATCCATGTCGTTTCTCCATCCTCGTCGGTTGAGTAAAAGCTGTGATATGTATGGTCGATCGAGCACACAATAAAACCATGACTAGCCAGTTCATTGTAAAGTGATTCATTACTTGATTTAACGCCAAGTCCACCATGAGAAAAAACTATCAATGGAACTTTCTCACCTAAGTTATCAGGAAACCAAAATTGCATATTCAGTTTTCTGTTTTTACCCGTGTCGGTATAGCTTTCAATGCGATTTTGATCAATATAAGTGTAAGTTTTAGTCAACACTTGATTTACACCAGTAGTATCTACTACAACCTTGTTTTGGGGAAACAGTATTGCCGGGAGAGTAAAGACAAAGATTAGCACCATCATCCCCATAGCTTTCAAAACAACACGCACTGCTTTGTACTCTCTTTTTTCTCCCTTTTCTTGAGCTAAGGCTTTTACTCCGATTATTGCCAGCAATAGCAAGAAGGAGCCCAGAGCATAATAACGAAGGCTCCAGTCAACTATAGGCAAGACGACAAGCAGCACAAAACTTAAAAAAGAAGCAATTCTAATAATACTTCTTACTTTTGCATGATTTGCTTTTGTAATAATACAGAATGCTGCAAATACAGCTTCAACAATAACAGCTATTAAAAATATGATGGTCCCCATTTTACGCTCCTTGCCTAGCTCTTCCCGAAATCTTTATCTCTCTATGCTTTCCATGAAAAATGTATGAATCTCATCCATCAGTTCCCGATTGATGTCCTGGGCTAAAGATCGATCTACCTGGGAGTAAAAATCTTGTTTGATTTCATATGGGATGTTTTGTTCATATTGATCATAAATGTTGCGATAGTCTATATTCAAATCATCGATATAGGCCAACGCCGCATCGGAACGAAACAGATTGTTATGGCCGTTGCTCCCAGGCTCAGTTAAAGTTAAGGTTCTCACATTTGAATTGGTGATGACATTAATGTTTGAAATAATGGAACTGCCCTCATACTCAACAAAATCATCTTCCGTGCCATGAATAATCAGAACCGGAACATCTGATCCGTTGATGGCATCCACTGCATTTAAAGAAGCTGTCTTTCCAAACAATATGCGTTGATACAACCATAAATAGGGGTATTGTGTGTAAATAAAGCCGCCCATCATCCCTTGGCCTTGTTCCACGATCATTTCCATGGGACTATTTGCACCGGATACAGTGGCAACACCAGCGATTTCATAATCATAGTGCAAGATATTCGCCACTGCATAACCACCCCAGCTGTGGCCAAATAACATGATTGGCAGAGAATCAAATTCTTCTTGTGCACTTACATATTCCAACGCTGCATCCAAATCTATCAGAGCCTGTGGAAAACCCTTTGTCGTCTTTCCTTCGCTGTCAAAACTGCCCGTTGCATCATAAGCAAAAACGCGCCACCCCTGATCCACAAAATAGGTGATTTGAGCCAGATAAGTGTCCGCTCCTCCTCCAATACCATGAGCCACAACCACAAGCCCCTGCTCTTGATTTGGTCCATACACATAGCCTTGCAAGCGATTCTTTCCGGATTTAAAACTCACTAATTTTCTCGGATACTGCTCTTCTAACTCTTCATAGTTCAAGCCGGTTGTAACCGTCAGATCATGTCGGTCATATCTGGGAAACTGTCCATTGTAGATAACGATGACAACGATCATGGAAATGATTGAAAAAACTAGAATGAATCCGACAATACTTAAACCGACAATTTTCTTTGTGCTCAATTTTCTTCCCTGTTGTTTTTTCACTAAAATTTATCCCCTTTTTTTCCGTTAATAGTTACCCAAATGGATTTTTGTCCTGTTATACTCTATTCAGCAACCTCTATTTAATTTCAACTTTCTTGTATCTTTGTTGTTTTGAAGAGGTTTTCTCTATTATCTGAATATCGCCTGTTTTATGGTCGACATGTTTCAAAAAGAGAATACCAAGCAGCAGACGATCACCGTGTGGAATTCTTTTCCAAAAGTAACCCTTAAACAGATCCTTAACGAGGAAAATTTCTCCATCATTCAGGTTCCTGGTTTCATTAATAGCATCTTCCAACAATTTATTCACATCAACCA
>CAYOFT010000173.1:0-4020 GCA_964403295.1 uncultured Thermotogaceae bacterium
GAAGCGGCCCAAAAAAGCCAAAAAAACATCATCTTCTTTTTAACATGGGTGGGAAGTCCCGGGAGCGTTGAACATGCCATCGAAAAAAGCTACGATTACATGCCTGAAGAAGGCATTAACATCTACACGGATCACTTCCGTGCATACGGAGCAATGTTTGGCATGTTTAAGAAAGGGCATCCTACTGAAGATGAGAAAAAACAAGCTTGCGTATGGGTCCGGGAAGTACTTGAAAAGATTGAAAATCCCGAAGAGGAAATGCCTCAAAATTAGCAGCAGTAATATATGGATACAAGACAATGATTGTTGATGGATCAAAAACTGAAGAAGAGACGTTTTCAAGAGTTGCTATCTTATAGTTTTACTACAACAAACCCCTTTTCTTTTGTGAATTCAACCAAAATCACATTTTCAAGATCAAACAAGCGTTTATCAAAACCTGACTTTGATACAAGTATATAATGATCAATAGGATTCGACAACTTGCTGCTTTTTTGAACCAGTTGATTGTAATCGCCATAGCCAAAATTTCTATTTCTCCATTTGCATTCCCCAACAACCCATTCGTCTCCCTTTTGAGCCATGATGTCAATTTCAATATCTTTACGCCAATAATTGCCGATTTTGTCAAATTGGAAATGTTTCAATAAGAAATCTCGGGAAACTTCTTCAAAAACAAAAGAACTTAATTGGTTGATATTCTGTTCTAAATCCCCTAAGATCTTTGAAGGCTGTTCATTTTCAATAAAATGCAAATTGGGATAGATAAATCTGAACCAGAATGCGAAGAGATGGTCTTTGATCTTATAGATACCCTTTCTTGAACGTTGTGGATTCTTTTCAGTGATGGGAACTTCTTTTTTGACCAAATCAAGGGTTTTTAGTGTGTCCAGGTAAGGCTGAATCTTTCTGGAATCTCCGTGTCCAATCTTTGAAGCGATTTCGCTGGAACGATTGTATCCAAATGAGATGGCTTCAAGAATAGACAGATAAACCCTGGGTTCTCTTAATTCCTGAGACAAAAGAAATAGTGGTTCTTCTCTCAGGGGACTGTCAATATTTAAAAACAGCCGTTGAATATTCTCAAAGAGAGTTTTTTCAGGATCAATCATTTCCAAATAAAGAGGAATGCCGCCAAAAACAGCGTAAAAATCCATAAGAGAATGAAAATCAATTGATATAAACTCACTTAGATCTGTGAATTTGACCGGTTGCAATTTAAGGTAATTTGTTTTTCTGCCATATAAAGGATTGTTATAAGATAACAATCCGTGCATAAAACTGATGCTGGAGCCACATAAAACAAGTTTCAACTTTGTTTCTCTATGATCAATCAGAGTTTGAAGAATCGATGGGATCTCCGGAGCAGCTTCAACCATATATTGAAATTCATCCAGAACCACATAATGGATTTTTTCAAATTGGGAAAAGACAAAATCAAAAGCTTCCTCCCAATGTTTGAAGTGAATGCCCGACATATTCATCATTTCTCCGGCTTCCTGCGAAAATAAATCCAAAAGCAATTCACTGGAAATTTGTCTTCCAGAAAAGAAAATACCTTTTCGGTTTTGTGTGCAATGTTTCAGGAGATATGTCTTACCCACCCTTCTTCTCCCATACAGGATGAAAAGTTTGAAATCTTGAGCATCAAAAAAAACTTCAAACATCCTTGTTTCTTTTTTTCTATCATAAAATGGCATGCTATCACCTTGGATATATTCATTTAGTATAATTTGGATTATACTAATCCAAATTATACTATATCCGCTTAAAAAAACAAAATAACTACCAGGGAACCTATTTTTAGCAAATCACTTCAAAATTCACAACAAACACTATTTATGATATAATATACTGATCAGTAATATACTGTTGAATATATTATCAGGAATTCTGTTAAGGGAGACACTCATGAAATTCTACAATCGAAAAAAAGAAATGGCGTTCATAGAAAAGATAAAAAGTAAAAACAAAAAGCAAATGGTTGTTTTGTATGGGCGAAGACGCATTGGTAAAACAACACTCATGCAAAAAGCCTTTGAAAAGGAAAATACTGATCACTTTCTATACTTTTTTGTTGAGACTCTGAGTGAAGAACAATCGTTGTTGCAATTGAGTTCAATGTTCTCCAAAGCAGTTTACACCAATTGGTACGACTGTTTTTCTGATTTATTTCAATCCAAGCGGTATATCGTGTTTGACGAGTTCCAAAATTTTAATCGGATCAATAAAAGCATATTCTCAGCACTTCAACATGCCTGGGATGAAACGAAGGCAACAACAAAAGTCTTTATTCTTGGCTCTTATGTGGGATTACTTAAACAGACTTTTATCGATGAAAAAGTTCCTTTGTTTGGAAGGAATGACTTTCTCATAAAAATCAACCCCTTTTCTGTCAAAGAGTCAATCAGCATACTCCAATCCTTTGGATATTCACAACAACAGGCTGTTGAAATTTTCATGCTGGTGGGCGGAGTTCCCAAATACTTGCTGGCATTTGAAGAGGGAAAAGCAATCAAAGAAGCCTTGTATGAACTGTTTGTTGATGAATTTGCCCCCTTTAAAGAAGAGGCTAAAAACATCATGATACGGGAATTTGGTGGTGAACATAAATCTTACTTTTCTATCCTTAAAGCCCTTGGCGGCTCAAGAAAAAAACTTTCGGAACTGAAAGACAAGACACAAATTACAAACACGTCCCTTTCAAAATATCTCAAAGAACTGGAAGATGCGTACGAAATCATTGAAAAGACAGATCCCATTCTTTCAAGAAAAAAACGAGATGCCAAATACGAACTCTCCGATCATTATTATAATTTTTACTTCAACATCATCGACCGATATTTTTCCGCCTTTGAATTTGACAGCGAAAAGACATATAAAAGCATCTATCCTCTGATACTCAATCATCTGGGCATCATGTTTGAACGCTTCTGTATGCAACTCATAAAAGAAAACCCCGGCATGCTGCCTTTTACTCCTGAAAAGATCGGCAAACATTGGGGAAGAGTTCCAGGAACAAAAGACCAGAGTTACGACATCGATATCATAGCCTATGATGAAGAAAATGTCATATTATGCGAATGCAAATGGCGGGAAAAAAAAGTTTCATTGGAAGATTATCATTCGCTGGTGAAAAGAAGTGGGTATCTATCTTACGGCGAGAAATCAGTTTATTACTGTCTGTTTTCAAAATCGGGATTTGAAAAAAGCGTTGAAAAACTTAAAAATGAAAAATTGTTGCTTTTTTCTTTTGAGACTTCAACCTAAATAATATCACCTTGAATAAACTCATTTAGTATAATTTGGATTATACTAATTTTGATTATCCTATATCAAAAACATTTTACTTTGTTCTCAACTCTACTATCCTTTCAGAAAGCAGTTTTTTTTCTTCTTCAACCTTTGCAATCACAAATTGACAAGAATCGGCACCTTCTGCAATCGTGTTTCCCTTTTCCCTGAAAAAAACCACTTCATTGGGTAAATAACAGTTAAAAATCGCGTTGTCAACGGCACAAATGCAGGTTGTCAGTTCAGGTACCCCAAGATAACTGAATAATTCGAAAAAAACACATCTTGTTACTGTATAGGCGTATTTGCATTGCGTATCTTCAATAATTGTCATGGTGTTTAAGCTTGTGATACCTTCCGCGTTTGTCAATTTCTGATATTTTTTAAGGTTTTCAAAGGTTCTTTCGGCTTCTACCGTTCGAAAATTTGCCTCTTGTAGAGCAAGTCCGTTGGAAAGTAAGATTGTTCTGATGAGTTCAAATGCCTTTTCTTTTCCAATTAATTTTTTTAATCGAATGTATAAAAAGGCAACATAGGCCGTTGTGTTAATGAATTCTTTTGGTAAATTCAAATTGATTCTTTTTTTAAAGGACTTGAATTTTATTGCGGTTATCAAAAGAAATAATGCAGTTTTTTTGATATAACCCCTCAAAATACCATAAACAATGGCTGGAGTGAACGGTTTTGCGGGATTTTCTTTTGTGGTTTTCAACATCAGCAGATCTC
>CAYOFT010000174.1:0-3993 GCA_964403295.1 uncultured Thermotogaceae bacterium
TCAGGGCCTTCTCTGACGTGCCTATCCTAATGATATCGGCTAAAGACGAAGAGATCGATCGGGTGTTGGGGCTTGAGTTGGGGAGTGACGATTATATTTCAAAGCCTTTCAGCCTTCTAGAGGTTTCTCTGAAAGTCATTCGGTAATGTTTCAAATAACCAACAGATTTACAATAACCTCCGTCCCCGTTGTTGCGAAAAAACTTGCAGTGGGCTTATTTTTAAAGGCCAGGCCCTCCCGGAGGGGGGGATTTTTCTTTATTCAGCAGGGAATGTTTTGGATTTGCTTACGTGTGAGCCAGGAGGCTTCTTGGATGTAATGCTCATCTTCTCCTTTGCCGGATTCAAGCAAACAACCGGGACGGAGGTGTTTGACGAAACTAAATCCCCCATTCTTCGGAATATTCCAGGTACAGCTATAGATAAATTCATTGGTTTCAACAAAAATATTACGGTAGAAGGTTTGCCTGGATTCTTTAAGAAGAAACTGCCAGTTTTTAGTCACGTCTATTTTCAGTTTTTCGGATTTGTTATCTCAGAAATCAGCGAATATTGAAGCTAAATGATGAAAACCCCCATTGGAGACTGGATGAGTGACTTTCGGAGATAATTCCTTTACACTAAAAAAATAGTAAAGAAATCATCAAATGTTATAATATAAGGGCTTTTGAATATGAATATTCTGTTGAAATTTCATGCTTTATCTTGAAAGTGGCTAAACAAACAAAAGGGGTTGAAACGATGTTGAACAAGTTGAAACTGATCTGGAGAATTATTTTGTTTATTGGCATTCCAGTTGCGTTGACCTTTGTAGTAACAATTATCATCGCCATTACTTCAATGATGTCCGCAGAAAAAGAAAACGCCTTTAATCTGACGGCCTACATGGCAGGGAATTATTCCAATGAAATCAAAGCAGAACTTGAAGTGGCTATGGATTCTGCCAGAACGATTGCGCAGATATTTGAAGGCTACGAGGAACTTGAACCGGATGAAAGAAGAAACGATTTTAACAACATGCTGAAAAGCGTGCTTAGCAAAAATGAGCTCTTTCTTGGAACTTGGACTTGCTGGGAAAAAGATGCCATCGATGGAATGGATGCTAAATATAAAAACAAACCAGGGCATGACGATACCGGCCGATTTGTTCCTTATTGGTATAAAACAAATGGAGACATTGCCATGGAACCTCTTGTGGATTATGATCAGCCTGGAGCGGGTGACTATTATCTCATTGCACAAAGAACCGGCGAAGAAGTTATTATGGATCCTTTTACATATGAAGTCGGTGGGAAAAAAGTGCTTATGACCAGTCTTGTCGTTCCGATAAAAAACAAAGGAAAAGTTGTTGGTGTTGCCGGTATCGATATTGATATAGGAAACATCCAAAGTTTAATTGAACGAATTAAACCTTATGAAACAGGAGTGGCTGCCATGTTTACCACATCTGGTGTTGTTGCGGCACATTTTGATCCGGAAAGAATTGGAAAAGATGGTGCAAAAACCGAACAAGATATGGCAGGAGAAAACCTCTCAGATATGTTTAACGCCATTGAAGAGGGGAAGGAATTTTCCTTTATTAATTATTCAGATGCGATGGATTCAGACGTGTATATATACCTCACCCCATTTCAGATCGGTCATGCTGAGAATTTGTGGTCATTAGCCATTGGTGTCCCAATGAACAAGGTTCTTGAAAATGCCAACCGGCTGATGTGGTTGTTTATCATTATCAGTATCGTTGCCGTTTCTGTGATTATCCTGATCATTTTCTTTATCGGGAAATCAATTACAAATCCCATCAGTGCTTGTGAGCAGATGATAGATAAAATCAAGGGGAAGGATCTTGCAGCAGACAAAGAACAGAAGGTTTTAAATTATTCCGAGAGAAAAGATGAGATCGGAAATATCGTTAATGCCTTGATCAGTATGGAAAAAGAGTATGCAGAAACGATAGCTGTGTTCAAAACATCTGTTGAAGAACTCAACGGTTCAGCAGAAAACCTGTCAGCTGTTTCACAGGAACAGTTAGCTTCCTCTGAAGAATTGGCCGCACAGGCAGAAAAGATTGACAATAACGTTCAAAATACATCCGCTTCCATTGAAGAAGTAACTTCCGGTGTTGAAGAAGTGGCATCCAGTGCACAAAACGTCTCTTCAACGGCACAAGAACTGTCAAACCAAAATGAAATCACCGCTGATAAAGCACATGAAGGCGGAAAAATGATTACAAACATCGTGAATCAGATTGAAGAAGCTGCCAATCAAACGGTTGATACAGCCAAGATGGTTCAGGAACTGGCCGTTGGGGCCAGGAAAGTCGAGGAGATATTGGTCTCTATCTCTTCTATTGCCGAGCAAACAAATTTATTGGCTTTAAATGCCGCCATAGAAGCTGCCAGAGCGGGAGAAGCCGGAAAGGGCTTTGCCGTTGTCGCTGACGAAATCCGAAAATTGGCGGAAGAAAGTAAAAAATCAACTGATAATATTTCCAATATACTAAAAACCATCACCAGTGGCGTTAATAAGGCCGATGCCGCAACAGATAAGACCGTTGAAATTGTTAATAAGGTGAATGAAAATGCGAAAGAAGTCGAAGAACAATTCTCTCAAATCCTTAAAATGGTGGAAGACACGACTAATATGATTGAAAGTTTAACCGCCATTTCAGAAGAGCAAGGTGCTGCTGCTGAAGAAATGGCAGGAGCCATGGATACATCGGCAAAATCAGTGAACGAAATTTCAGATGAAGCTGCCGATATGTCTCAATCCGTTGTTCAGCAAACTAAAGGAGCGCAGCAAGTCAGCTCCGCTGCAGAGCAATTGAGTGCCCTTGCCGGTAATTTGGATGAGCAGGTGAAAAAGTTTAAATTGTAAAAATGATTGAAAAAAGCAGGGATTCCTATAAGGGTTCCTGCTTTTTTGTTTTCTGATTTCTTATTTGACAACAAATCCCCCATTCTCCCCTCCCCCATAACCAAGCTGAATCTCATAATCACAAGCACTGATGAAATCGGTATTATGTTCAATTGCTATGACGGTATTTCCCTTTTCCACCAGCTTTTTCAAGACACTCACCAGGTTCTGCGTATCCTGGAAATGCAAGCCGGTGGTAGGTTCATCCAGGATATAGAGCGTGTCTGTTGCTGTCCCATTGGTGAGTTCTTTTCCGAGTTTGAGTCTTTGTGCTTCGCCACCGCTGAGTGTGGTGGCACTTTGTCCCAGTTTAATGTAGGAGAGGCCTACATCATTCAATGTAGATAGAATATGATGAATCTTTTTGTTGGTTTTAAACAGTTCTAAGGCATCCCGTACTTCTGTGTCTAGGACATCATAAATAGTCTTTCCCTTATACTGGACTTCTAGAATTTCTTCTCTATAGCGTTTGCCGTTACAATGATGACATGGAATCCAGATATCGTCCATAAAACTCATTGGGATTTTGAGTTGTCCCAGCCCGTTACAAACCTCACATTGTCCTCTCTTACCGTTGAATGAGAAATGCTCTTTACCAAATTTTCTCGCCTTTGCCTCTTTAGTACGGGCAAAGACTTCCCGGATCAGGTCAAATACCCCTGAATAAGTTGCAGGTGTTGATTTTGGCGTTCTGCCAATGGGTTTCTGAGAGACCAGGATAATGTCTTTGATTTGATCCGCTCCTTTAATTTCACGATAAGGCAAGCATTCGCCCGTTTTCTTTCCCAGACGAGAAGCAACTGCGGGATAAAGGGTTTGTGCGACAAGAGAGCTTTTTCCGCTACCGCTGACACCGGTTATACCGATGAAGCTGTTAAGTGGGAAGGCGACATCGATATTTTTCAGATTATGTCCGGTTGCACCAATGACGTTGATTGTTTTTCCCTTATGGTTCTTTGCTGTTGGCGGTTTTTCTTTGGGGTAGTTATGGATGTATTGTGCTGTGATGGAATTCGGATTGACTTGAATTTCCTCAAGGGTTCCGCTGGCAATCACTTCTCCACCGTATTGACCAGCC
>CAYOFT010000175.1:0-3984 GCA_964403295.1 uncultured Thermotogaceae bacterium
GCCTATTGGCGAGAAGTTCACCGTCATTTCTTTTCCTTAGAATGTCAAGATATGTTAAAAACCTTTGATGAGGATATGTTAGTAATTTGCGAAGAATTTGAAATGGTTTATCCTTCATTGGTTGACTAGGTTCTGTAAAAGAATAAATGAAGTAGTTTTTTACAAAAAGAGAGAAAAAATAATAATCCCCATTCCAATAATCTTGACAAACCCCACAGGTTCAGAGAGAAAGATCAGGGCAAAAGTTGTTGCCACAACCGGTTTGACATAAAACAAACGCATGGCGATGGTCGCGCCCATTCGATTGACCGCCTCCAGTAAAGCATAATAGGCAATGCCTGTTACACAAATCCCCAGGTAGAATACTATCACCCAGCCTTGTGTATCCAAAACAGGTATTGTGAATTGACCGGTTATCAGCAGAAAAAATCCGTAGATGAGACTGGGAATAAGGGTTGAATAGGCCGTACATCTTAAGGGGCCGTATCTGGCAATGTGTCTTCGTAATAATACCGAGTACATGCCAAATGTGACCGCTGCAATGATACCAAAGAGAATGCCCGCCAATGTATCGCCTTCCAGCATCCCAAATCCGAAGGTAATGATACCAACCAATCCTAATGCGATCCCGATTTTCTTTCTCTTAGTTACTTTTTCACTGATAATAAGATAAGCAAAAAGCGCAGTGAACAAGGGGCTGGTAGAAATCAATGTGGCAGCAGATGAGGCATTCCCATATTTGATGGACAATTGCAACATGGTCATGGAAAAAATCGTATTCAAACTTCCGATAAAAACAATCTTGAAAAAATCTGCCTTTATCATCTTCTGATAACCCGGGCGTCTGACAAGAGTAGAGATGAAAAATAAAAATAACCCACCGATAAAGAAACGCATGAAAGTCATGGTAAAGGGATCCACTTGGCCCATAATAGGCTTTGATACGACTTCAAGACTTGAAAACAACAATAATGCAATTGTCCAAAACAAGTATGCCATTATCTGCTCCTTCTATACAAGGGTTTCTTATCTTATCATATAATCGATTTTTTCTATTTCTTAAAAGACATTATTTAATATATAATCCCATAGAGGTGCTGGAAGTGAAAACAATAAAAACTTACAGAGATGTTACAGTGATTGAAAATAAACCATTTATCGTCTTGGCAACGGACTCTTCCGGATCAATAGGCGAAAAGGAATTTGATCAGTTGAAAGTTCCAGTCGAGATTGCTGCAGCTTATGGTTTAAGGGTGTGCTTGAATGAATTGTTTGCCGTTGGTGCTAAACCGGAAATCTTTATCTCTACTGTGAGTAATGAATATGAACCCACAGGAAGAAAAATTTTAACTGAGATTCAAAGACAATGTGAACGCTATGAGATCAACGGTTATGAAGTCAATGGGAGTAGTGAAGAAAATTTTCCCACCGTCATGACGGGTTTTGGGATAACGGTTGTAGGCAGTGCCAATGAACTTCAGTGGAAGAAAACAAAAGAGGGCGATTTCTGTTATCTTTACGGACAACCCTTTGTGGGCCGGGAAGTTCTGGATTATGAAGATGTTTTGTTAAATCCCCTGATAATTCAAAAGTTGTTTAAAAATTATGAAGTAAATGATTTAATCCCTTGTGGATCAAGTGGCATTCAAAGGGAAATCAAAGTCTTGTGTTCTGAAATGAAGCTTTCGTTTGACTTTAATAACAGAATTGATTTAAGGGTGCTTTCAAAATCAGCTGGTCCCGCTACTTGTGGTATATTTACTTCATCCGAAAAAATCTTAGGAGATAATATCCGGTTGTTGGGACATTTTACAAAAAGGAATGATGAAGCATGGAAAAAATATTGATTACAGGCGGACAGGCATCGGGTAAATCAACGCTGGCCATAAACATGGCGGATGCCATAGAGGGTAAGCGCGTCTTTATCGCCACTGCTGTGGCTTTTGATGATGAACTGAAAGAAAAAATACAGGCCCATAAAGATGAAAGGGGCAATCGCTATCATACGATTGAAGAACCCCTTTATCTTCATGAGGCATTAAAAAACACTTCAGAAATAAATCCTCAAGTGATTGTTATTGACTGCATGACGATTTGGGTTTCAAATCTGATGTTTCAACTGTCAGAGGATGCAATGCATGAGACGATGGAATCCTTTTTTAATGTTCTTGAAAAGCTGGAGACTAACGGAAAAATCATTAAACTCATTTGTGTGACCAACGAAACAGGTTGGGGAGTCATTCCCGCTGACCCACTTAGCCGAAAATACGTGAAAGAGCTGGGCCGTTTAAATAAGCGAATTGCAGCAGCCTTTGATAGCGTTTATTTAACTTGCTGCGGATTGGAGACACAGTTAAAATGATGGTGGGGGCCACTTCCTGGCAGATTCGGGGAACCTATCTGGATAACGTCAAACTCATTGCCAATGAACTGGATTTTTGTGAACTGCTGGTTTACACTTGGGATTTACCCACCGAAAAATTGCTGAGCAAAGAGATGGCGGACATTATTCAAAAGACGCCCATTAGTGTTCATCTGCCCACGGATACTCTGGACAACGTCAAACAGGCGATTGCTTTTTTTGAAGACTTTGAGTGTTTGAATTTGACCGTTCATCCCTTTGCTGATTTTAAAGGATTGGCTGATTTTTATTTTGACTATTCTTCCGGTAGTTGTTCTAACAAACTGTCCCTTGAAAACCTTGAAGACAAACTGTTTAATGAGTTTACAGATTATTTGGACCAGGACAAAGAGAAGCTCAATATCACTATGGATTACGGTCATCTTTTATACACCGGAGATTCAGTGGAAGCTTTTTACAACGAATATGCCTCTCAAATCTGTGAAATCCATTTTCACGGGGCGAATCAGGACAAAGCACATATTTATCCGGATAGAGCTTCATTGGAAGGCTTTCAGAGGTTCATGACAACCCATGATTTTCATGAAGCACTGCCTATCTGCGTGGAATTGTTTCATTGGCCGGAAACCAACAAATTGGTGAAAGAGTTGAAAACGCATGCTGGATGATTTGTTTCTGGCATTCGGGATGCTAAGCCGGATCAAGGTCCCTGAAATAAAAAGGGTGAACTATCCCCGTTCCACCGTTTATTTTCCCCTTGTGGGGATCATTGCAGCTTTTATTCTGTTTGTCAGTCATTACAGCCTGAATTTTCTCTTTGACGAAAACCTCTCACGCCTGATTAGTATGGGGTTATATTTCCTGTTATTTGGATACTTTCATTTTGACGGATTACTGGATGTCATTGACGGGTTCTTTCCCTCCCATAAAACACCTGATCAACGCTTGGCTATCATGAAAGACTCCAAGACCGGGGCTTTTGCCCTTCTTTTCGGTGTCTTGTTCATGGCATTGGAGATCTTTTGCATTCTCTCCAGCGATATCCGATGGATTCTTTTTCCGATTTTCGGTAGACTATCTGCACCTTTACTCCTGGCCGTTTCAAGACCGGCAACAAAAAAAGGCTTGGGACAATTGTATTTTCCATACCCCAAGCGATATGCCTTCTTTTCTCTACTCTTCATCATCCCAGTCTTATTCTTCTTTCCGGTTACGGGTTTGTTTATTCCTTTCCAGTTATTGATTGTCTTGGTGATATCCAAGGTTTCAAAAATTAAAATCAAAGGGATTACAGGGGATGTCATCGGCTTTATCATCATGATCAACGAGCTGATGTTTTTGCTTTTTTTGAATTTGAAGATTATCTTTTAAAATTGAATGAAGTCAATTCAAATGAGGGGTTGCCTCATTTTTTGTGATATACTTTAACATTCATAGAATGTTAGCCAATGAATACCTGACAAATTCGGAAGGTGAAAAAGTGAAAATAAAAGTAACCGTATTAATACAAAAAGAAGATAACTGGTATGTTTCCAAATGCGTGGAAAACAGCGTGGCTTCTCAGGGGAAAACAATAGAAGAAGCGATTGCCAATCTAAAAGAAGCCTTAGAACTTTATTATG
>CAYOFT010000176.1:0-3965 GCA_964403295.1 uncultured Thermotogaceae bacterium
CTGCAGACGTAGAATATTCATTCGAAAGAGATCTTCTGATGGATCCTTCCGGTGGTCCTATCTGGATGCTTTACGAAGGATTCACAGGTGCTTCACAGGGAAGTCTTGAAGGCTGGTTTGCAGACTTTGCAGGAATGGCTTACTCAGAAGCTGTTGTTGATGGCGAACCTGTTTCAGAAGAAGCAAAAGAAAAACTCATTGCATTCTACGAAGAATGTATCGATCCTCTCGTAGAAGTTGACGGAAATAACGTTGTTATGACCGTTCAGAAAGCATTCCCACCATTCATGCAAATTATTGCTCATTTTGGTTCATGGGGTGCAATATTTGACAGTAAAGTCGCTATGGAAAATGGCGAATGGGACGGCAACGCTGACGGTTGGTGGGCATGGCATGACCTCGAACCAGAGGAATCATTCATCCATAACAACGACCTTGGTTCCGGACCATACATGCTTGAAGAATGGGACAGTGCACAGCAGAGAATCGTTCTTAAAGCCTTTAACAACTACTGGGCAGGCCCTGCAGAAATTCCTGAAGTTATCGTATGGGGTGTAGACGAATTCTCCACAAGAAAATCCATGTTGGAAGCAGGAGATGCCGATGAAATTTACGTACCACCTGCATACATCGACCAAGTCAGAGGACTTAACAATGTCAGAGTACTTGAAGGTTACGACGTATCTTCCATCACTTCCATGCATTATGCATATTCAGTAAGCAAAGACAGTGAACATATTGGTAGTGGCGCTCTTGATGGACAGGGAATACCATTTGACTTCTTCAGTGATTTGAACTGTAGAAAAGCTGTTTCCCACTCCTTCAATTTCGACGCTTTCATCGACCAGGTTCTCAATGGTTTCGGAAAGAGAGTTCCATCTGACCTTCCTTCCGGGTTCCTCGGATTTGATCCTGATCTTCCAATGCACAACTTTGACCTTGCTAAAGCTGAACAGGCTTGGAAAGCTGCTTGGGATGGAAAAGTATGGGAAAGAGGTTTTTATTTCCAACTTCTTTATAACACAGGAAACGAATCCAGACAGACCGGTGCAGAAATGGTTAAAGTTTATACAGAATCACTCAACCCAAAATTCAAGATCGACGTTATGGGCGTTAACTGGCCATCATACTTGAAGGCAACCAACGAAAATCTCGTTCCTATCTACATCATCGGTTGGCTTCCTGACTATCCAGACCCACATAACTTCATCTACACCTATTACCATTCACAGGGTGTTTATGGAAAACGTGGTGGATACTTATACCAGGAATGGGCCGTAGAGAATGTTGACAAACTCATAGAAGATGCAATTGCCAGCACAGATCCTGCAGAAAGAACAGAACTCTACAAAGAAGTTCAGAATAGAGTTATTGCAGAATATGTTGGACTTCCTCTGTTCCAGCCACTTGGACTGCATGTTGACAGAGAATGGGTCAGTGGATGGTATCCACATATGACAAGATCCACAACTCAGTACTACATGATGTCAAAGGGAGAATAATTTAGAATATCAATAAGAAACTTTAATGAGCGGGACTCGCATCCCGCTCATTTTGTTGTTAATTTTTTGTTTTTGCGCGGTGAGATGGTAAGATATATAAAATAAAGAATTTTTTTCAAGAAAAGAGGTGGCTTACTTGACAGCCTATATTATAAGAAGATTGTTGATACTTCCCATTATCCTCATAGGTATTACATTGATCATCTTTTCAATGATTTGGATGCTAGGCCCGGATCGACTCCTGGCTTCATACATTAAAAGTCCTGAGGCTTTGAAGACACCAGATGCAAAAGAACGCCTTATAGCCAAATACGGATTGGATCAACCGATACCTCAACAATATTTAAAATGGCTTGGTAATATCGTTAGAGGTGATTTTGGATATTCAAATATTGCAAAAAAACCGGTCCAGGAAGCTATAGCAGAAAGAATCCCTTACACTTTGGAGTTAGCCATGTGGGCAATTATTCCAGTTATTGTAGGGGGGGTTTGGCTTGGGGTTGTATCTGGGACCCATCATAATCAGCCTCTTGACCACGGGATCAGAATATTTTCTCTAATTGGATGGTCAATGCCTGATTTTGTGTTTGGATTGTTGATTTTGCTTTTATTTTATACGATTTTGGGATGGTTCCCGCCGGGATATTTATCCTATGAATCCGAATCTGTTCTGCGCTCTGCTGAATGGACCAGATATACAAACATGGCAACAATTGACTCGATTTTAAATGGTAATTTCTCGATATTTATCGACGCTTTCAGGCATTTGATCGGACCGATACTGACGATTGCATATCTTTGGTGGGCATACGTGTTAAGAATTACCCGATCATCCATGCTCGAAGTATTAAAAAAAGATTATATCCGAACAGCAAGAGCAAAAGGGTTAGCAGAAAAAGTTGTTATTAATAAGCATGCCAGAAAAAATGCCTTGATACCAGTTGTCACAGTTGCAGGTGGAATGCTTGTTTCGTTGTTAGCAGGTGTTGTTATTGTTGAATCGGTTTTCAACAGACCCGGTCTTGGTCGCTTTACAGCACAGGCTGCAACGCAATTAGATTATTTTTCAATTTTAGGATCAGCATTAGTATTTTCAATTATACTCGTTTTGGTAAACCTTATCGTCGATATTTCGTATGCCTTCATAGACCCGAGAATAAGGCTGTCCTGATGGGAGTGTTGTGATATGTCAGTGAAAAAAACAGAATTTAAGAGAATGATAAGAAGATATTTTAAAAGCCCTACCAATGTATTAGGTACGGTGTTGTTAATATTCTTTATCATCGTTGCCATTTTGGCACCTGTTATTTGTCCGCCAAAAACAGGAGCAGATCCATTCAAAATCCCTATTGCGACATGGAGTGCAGCACCTGTTGCCCCTTCTGCTGATCATCCCTTTGGTATTATTGGTGGCAGAGACATATTCTACGGTGTTATTTGGGGAACAAGGTCAGCCTTTAAAATAGGACTTGTGGTATCCTTGATCTCAGCTTTAATTGGTGTTGTCATTGGATCAATCTCCTCTTATTTTGGAGGATGGGTTGATGAGATAATGATGCGAATCACCGATATATTTATGTCGATACCATTTCTCGTGGCTGCCATGATTATGACAACGATCCTTGGAAAAGGGTTAGATAAAGTAATGGTGGCTCTGATCATCTTTGGCTGGATGAGAGTTGCCAGGCTAATCAGGGGTAATATCTTACAGGCAAAATCTGAGCAATACGTACTTGCAGCAAAGGCTTTGGGTATACCGGACTGGAAAATAATCGTGAAGCACATTCTTCCGAATACTATATTTCCGGTACTAGTGCAGGTTAGTATGAGGATTGGGTCATTGGTTATTACTGCCGCTGCTTTGAGTTTTTTAGGCGTAGGAGCGGAACCCGGTTATGCAGATTGGGGTACAATTCTCAGTTACTCCAGAAATTGGATGACAGAACTGGATAAATCGTGGTTCGCCATTCTTTATCCGGGTACAGCTATGGTTTTGTTTGTCCTTGCCTGGAATTTGGTAGGGGATGGTTTAAGAGATACCTTTGATCCAAAGATGAAATGATAGAGGTGATTTGATGAGTATAGAAAAAAAACCGCTTCTTGAGGTAAAAGATTTGACAACTTATTTTCACACTGAAGATGGGCTTGTCAAAGCGGTAGATGGCATAAGTTACGAGGTATTTCCCGGCGAAACCCTTGGAATCGTTGGAGAAAGCGGATGCGGGAAAAGTGTGAATGCCCTTTCAATCATGAGGCTCCTGGAAAGCAATGCCGATGTAGGCGGGAGTATCTCCTTTGAAGGACAGAGTCTTCCTGAATTAAGTGAAAGACAAATGCGTGGCATTCGAGGCAATGATATAGCCATGATCTTCCAAGAACCCATGACAGCCTTAAACCCTGTTTTTACTGTTGGAGATCAGATTGAAGAGGCAATCATACTGCATCAGAAGAAGAGTAAAGATG
>CAYOFT010000177.1:0-3948 GCA_964403295.1 uncultured Thermotogaceae bacterium
CCCAGAATCATTCTGGTTTTACCATCTTCTTTCGTCAATACTTCCCCTCTTGAAACAGTCCAAAGCCATTTATCATTCTTAGTCCTAATCCTGTATTCAACTTCAAAAAACTCCTGATCATTGTCAAATGCCCTTTGAAGGACTAATCTCAACCTTTCCTTATCATCGTCATGTACAAGTGATAGCCAATGATTGAGATCATTCCCTATTTCATCGGTTGAATAGCCTAAAAATTCCTGCCAATTACCAATGTTTTCCATCCGGCCGCTCTTTTCCTCGAGTATCCACAAAGCCTCTCTGGCGCTTTGCAATGCCATTTTAAGCTGCTTCTCCCGGTTCATTAAAACTTCATTGGTCTGGGCAAGCTTTTTGTTGATATGTGAAAGGTCCGTTTGCGTTTCTCTCAATTCCAGAGTATAGGCTTCCAATTGTTCGTAATTGGCTTGGATTTCTATCTGCTGTTTTTCCCATTCGGCTTCCATTTGCTTAATATGGGTGACATTCATCATGCTAATGAGTAACCGTGTCTCTTCTTTCAAAGGGAGCATTTTAGAACGCATGAATAAGATCATCTCTTCAGAATTACAATCTTTGAACGTTACTTCCAGCTCTATAACGTCTTTTTCCTCCCAAAGACCATTGAAAAACCTTCGCCATTCCCTTCTGCTTTTATTCGAAATCAATGACGATAAAGTTTTGACTAATTCTTCCTGGCTCTTTGCTTTAAAAAGCCTTACCGCTTCGTTATTAACAGCTCTTAAATCTAATAAGTCCCGGGCTTGATTGTAGAAATCATTTTGTTCCAATAAAAATTCTTCAAACCCTTCTACTTTTTTCTTCGCCTGACGCATCATATTTAAAATGTTTGTAACATCTGCTTCCACAATCGCAATAGGAACCGTTTCCAGTATGGTATGATATCTCTCTTCGGTATATTTATTGCTGTTTTTTAAGGTTGTCTCTATCGTTCTGTCTTTAACAAGTGTGGTGAAAAAGCCGTCTCCTGTTGAAAAAGCCGTCACGTTCATCCATTTATCATAAGTTGAAAAATAATTGTTAATCAATTGTATTACTCCGCCTTCTTTGGCGATCTTACCATAACGCGCATAGGCTTCTGCCTGCTTTCCCTCTTTTTTAACCCATGGCAGTATATCTGATGCCTTTTTTCCAACAATGGCCTTTCGTTTTTTCCCCGTTATCTCAAGAAAGGCATCGTTAACTTCTGTAAACTCGTAATCAACGGGAGAACCGTCTTTATCATAAATCATTTTATGAAGGGCGTATCCTTCACTCAGGTGTTTTATCAGTTCATAATAGTCAGCTGTTTTTCGTTTCATTCAAATTCCTTTCTTCACTTTATTCATCTTTACTTCCACCGTATTTTATCATATTATGCCTTTTTACCCTTAATAAAAAAGAATATTATTCCAATTGTTCATTTTCATTCATAAAAGTTAAACTTTTAACTCAACTTGATCGTAGCAATTTTAAAGGATAATGTGATAAAATTAGTTGGCAATCCTAATAAAAACATGGGGGTCTTTATGTCTATTGCAACGATTATTTGTTCTCTAATCATCTTGATAATCATTCAAAGATTCACAAAGAATATCATTTTTGCCATATTAGGCGCTGTTGGCACCATTATCCTATTTCGCTTTAACTTTAACGCTTTGGTTGACGCCTTTGTTATTCCCTTGAAAGACCCTGATTTATATAAACTCCTTGGAACAGTATTTTTTATCTATCTATTCAGTAACGCATTGGATATTTCAGGTGATGCAAAACGATTTGCAACCTCTTCAAAAGCTCTTTTTGACGATAGAACTTCTATGGCTTTTATGCCTATGATGATCGGTTTTCTTCCCATGCCCGGTGGTGCAATGTTTACTGCACCTATCGTTAAAATGATCGGTGATGACGAGGGATTCTCCAATGATTACATGATGGTGATCAACTACTGGTTCCGTCATGTTGTGGAACTTTTCTGGCCTGTATACCCGGCTTTTTACATCCTTACAGCCCTTGTGGGTATCGAATTGGCACCATTTTCCATCAGCTTGATCCCCATTTTCCTCATCGCTACAGCCAGTGGTTGGATACTTTTTAACGGATTCAGACTCCCAAAAATAAAAAAGGCAACACCCAAGGAACTAAAAGGTCTCTGGATTGTCTTTTTTGTGGTGTTAACAGGTATTATGATTCTTGTATTCAACATAGAAGGTTATATCGCCCTTGGTATTAATATAGGCGGTTATTTCCTTTTCAGAAAACGTTGTTTCATCAAAAGCTTTGTAAAGGCCCTTCAAAAATGGGACGTTTTCCTGCTGTTGTTTTTGTTTTTCGTATACAAATACTATCTGATAGAGGTCAACTTGACCGGAGATATTGCTGCAGAACTTGACAGAATAGGTTTGAATATTCATGTGTTAACGATTATCCTGCCACTTCTCATCGGCATGTCTACGGGCATTACTCAAAGCGCTGTTGGAATCACAGCACCGCTTTTGATCACCTTAGGAGCAAATCCCGCCATGATGTATTTTGCGGCGGTTGCCGGTGTTTTATTGTCTCCCGTTCATTTATGCATTGTATTAACAGGTAATTTCTATAAATCCGATCTGATGAAAGTATTTGTTAAAATCCTGCCTCTGTTATTTATTACCGGTTTAAGTGTCTATTTATTATTGGTTATTTGAAGCATCCAATTCTCTGACTCTTTTTTGAAATGAGCATATTGTTTGTTTCAGGTCTTCAAAATGCATGTCCAGTTCCTTTAATCTATCAATTCCCTTTTGTGTAATTTTGTAGATTTTTTTTGCCGGTCCGGGCTTATCGGTCTCCCAATCCGCCATGATTAAAGCTTCTTCCTCCAGATCACTCAGCAATCGATACATGCCCCCCATCTGACCGGTTGTCTTAATCAAGCAACCAAAATCGTCCATTTTTTGAGCAATTTCATATCCATGAGTGGGCGCTTCAGCAATAATGAGAAGAATAAACGCACTTTGCCATTTTCTTCCGAATGCGTTCCTTCCCCTTCCTCTTCCAAATCCTCTCTGAGGCATCTATAAGCTCACCATTAGGAAAGTCTTTCTATTCCAAAACCGGCTGTTCCGGGGCCCACATGGGATGAGATAACTTTTCCCATAGGGGTGATAATCGATTCAACCACCTGGTATTCACTTTCAAGCATTTTTTGCAGTTTAAGACATTCTTCTTCGTTTCTGGAATGCACCATTGTCAACCTGACTTTTGACCCATGTGGAAAGAACTCTTGCGCTTTACTGATAACGAGTTTTTGTGCTTTCTTTGTTCCCCTTGATTTACCAAAAGGAATCATTTCACCGTCATCGTTGATAAAGATGGAAACTCTTAAATTCAGCATGGTCCCAACAAAGCTTGCAAAACGGGAGACTCTTCCGCCTTTTCTAAGAAAATTGAAGTTTGAAACGTAAAAAAAGGCGCCAAATCTTTTTTGTTCCATCTCTTTTAACAATTGTTCCTTGACGGTGATGACATCCTTCCCTTCAGATAAAAGTTCACTGGCTCTGTATACGATCAGAGCAATGGCACTGGATGCCGTTTTTGAATCAATAACCTGAACCTTGTCTCCATATTCTTTAGCCGAGATTATCGCACTGTTATACGTTCCGGAAAGTTTTTCGGACAAAGTGATGACCAATATTGACGAATACCCTTCCTCAAAAAAACGATCGTACCTTTGTTTAAATTCAATAGGTGTGGGTTGTGAGGTTTTGGGTAAATCCTCTTCTTTGTCCAGATCATCCCAATATTTTTTCAAATCATCATAATTTCTGCTGTCATCTTCGTTAATGCCTCTTTCTTCCCAAAGGATATGGAGTGGAATCACATCAACATCCATTTTTTTGATCCACTCTAAAGGCATATCACCGGTGCTGTCGACTATAATCTTAGTCTTTTCCA
>CAYOFT010000178.1:0-2665 GCA_964403295.1 uncultured Thermotogaceae bacterium
TTTTATTGGTAATGTTAGTTGTTTTGTTATACTCCGGATTTGCACTTGCAGAGGATCAAATCGTCATCGGGTTTTCAATGGATAATCTTAGATTGGAAAGATGGCAACATGACAGAGATATATTTGTAGATACAGCTGAAAAACTTGGTGCTAAGGTTCTTGTACAATCGGCAAACGGCCAGGATGGTATTCAGCTTTCACAGGCTGAAAATCTTATCACACAAGGTGTAGACGTTCTCGTTGTTCTGCCGCATAACGGAAAAATTATGGGTGGAATTGTTGAAGAAGCGCATGCAAATGGCATTCCGGTTATCGCATATGACAGATTGCTTATGGATTGTGATCTTGACTATTATATCTCATTTAACAACGTAAGAGTTGGAGAATTACAGGCAGAATATCTTCTCAGATACAAAGACAACGGAAGATTCTTCCTTCTTGGCGGTTCCCCAACAGACAACAACGCAAAATTGTTCAGGCAAGGTCAGATGAACCTTATTCAACCCCTTATTGACGCAGGAAAGATCGAAGTTGTTGGTGATCAGTGGGCAAAAGACTGGCTGCCTCAAGAAGCTATGAAGATTATTGAAAATGCATTAACAGCAAACAACAACGATATTGACGTAATCGTTGCATCAAACGACTCAACAGCCGGCGGTGCAGTGGAAGCACTTAGAGATCAGGGACTCGCAGGAAAAGTTTTAATCTCAGGTCAGGATGCCGACATTGCAGCTTGTCAGAGAATTGTTGAAGGTACTCAATCAATGACCGTTTACAAGCCAATAAAGGATCTTGCAACACAGGCAGCCATTCTCGCAGTAAGTCTAAAAAAGGATATTTTCGTAAGAACAAACGGTACAACAAACAACGGATTTAAAGATGTTCCTTCAATCCTTTTAACACCTATACAGGTAGACGCAAACAATATGTTTGAAGTAATTATCGGTGATGGATTCCATACCATGGAAGAAGTATACCAGAACGTTCCTAAAGACAAATGGCCTAAATAGTCAGTGTATTGTAAATGGGGAGTCTCTTTTTGACTCCCCACACTATTAAGACGAATGAGGTGGAGATTTTGGGAAATCTACTTGTAATGAGAAATATAATCAAAGACTTTCCCGGTGTAAGAGCTTTGGATCAAGTAACACTCGAGGTTAAAGAAAATGAAATACATGCACTTTGCGGAGAAAATGGTGCGGGTAAATCAACGCTTATAAATATTTTAAGCGGTGTTTATCCTTATAAAACATATGAAGGTGAAATATTTATAAACGGTGAAAAAAAGGAATTCCATAATATAAAAAGTTCGGAAGATGCTGGTATTGCAGTTATTCATCAGGAAATGGCTCTCTTTGAAGAATTAAACATCTCAGAAAATCTTTTTATGAACGACCAGAAAACCGGCAGGTTCGGTATTGATTGGAATTATATGTATAACGAAACGGAAAAATGGCTCGAGAGACTGAAGATTAAAAACTGTACACCTAAAACACTAATCAAAAATATAGGTGTCGGTAAGCAGCAACTCATTGAGATAGCCAAGGCCATGAGAAAAAAAGCAAAAATTCTCATTCTGGATGAACCATCTGCAGCCCTTACAGATACTGAAATCGATATATTGATGGAAATCCTTAAAGAGCTTAAGGGGCAGGGTGTTACCTGTATCTACATTACACACAAACTGGCTGAGATAGAAAGGATTGCTGATTCAGTAACCATTATCCGTGACGGGAAAAAAATAGACACAAAACCGGTAAATGATTTGAAT
Organism: uncultured Thermotogaceae bacterium; assembly: GCA_964403295.1. GTDB lineage: Bacteria > Thermotogota > Thermotogae > MWEM01 > MWEM01 > JASUTC01. The sequence goes on from CAYOFT010000178.1 coordinate 1,772, forward strand.
GAAAAGACCATTATCGAGATGATGGTAGGAAGAGAGATAAAGGATATGTTTCCAAAAAGAGACACTGAGCCTGAAGAAGTCATCCTTGAAGTTAAGGATTTTTCAGTTTTTAGCCCGGATTCTCCTGATAAAAAGGTGGTTAACAATGCCTCTTTTAACTTGCGGAAGTCAGAGATTGTAGGTCTGGCGGGGCTTATGGGAGCGGGGAGAACCGAACTCGTCATGAGTGTTTTTGGTGGTTATCCCGGTAAATATCATGGTGATATCATCCTTGAAGGCAAAAAAGTGAATGTAAAATCTCCCATTGAGGCACTCAAACTTGGATTAACATTTTTAACTGAAGATAGAAAGGCCCTTGGAATCATACCCACCATGGATGTGAAAAACAACGTGTCAATAGCTTGCCTGAGAGATTTTGTAAAGTTTATAAACATAGATGAGAGTCGTGAAGTTTATTCGGTTAAGGAAATTGTTAAGAAGTTAAATGTTAAGACACCGTCTCTTGAAACAAATATTCAGAACCTGAGTGGGGGAAATCAGCAGAAGGCCATTCTGGCAAGAAATCTTCTCATAAATCCAAAAATATTAATCATAGATGAACCTACCAGGGGTATAGACGTTGGGGCAAAGAATGAAATCTATACGCTGATGAACGAACTCACAAAAACCGGAATATCAATCATAATGGTGTCATCGGAATTACCTGAGATCATTGGGATGAGTGATAGGATAATGGTCTTGTGTGAAGGTGAAATCGTAAAAGAATTTGATAATCGCGAAACAAAAATCTCGCAGGAAGAAATTATGTTCTGGGCTACTGGAGGTAATAAGATTGAAAAATAATCTATTAAAGAAGATAAATTTAAGAACATACATGATGATAATCGCCCTTAT
>CAYOFT010000178.1:2765-3936 GCA_964403295.1 uncultured Thermotogaceae bacterium
CTCTGGCAGGGGTTTTGGATTGCATACATGAAAGTACCGTCATTTATAGTTACCCTGGCAGGTTTACTCATGTTCAGAGGAATACTCGTCGGTATCACTCAAGGTACGACAATAGGACCACTTTCAGAGGTCTTTAAAGTGATAGGAAAGGGATATCTCGATAACACAGTTGGAGTAATTATTGGTGCAGTTGCGGTATTCTTTGTCGTTTTTCTTGTTTTTAAATCAAGAAGAAACAAGATTAAATATCAATTTGATGTGTCATCGTTGCAGATGGAAATATTAAAACTTCTGATTTATATAGCCCTGATCACTGTGTTTGTATGGATGATGAATTCATATCGCGGTGTTCCTATTTCTTTGTTGTTTACACTTGTTGCGTTGGTTATTTTTTCCTATATTTCAAGAAACACGGTATTTGGAAGATCTATCTACGCCATAGGAGGAAATAAAAAGGCTGCTGCGTTGTCCGGTATTAATATTAAAAAGGTTATGCTGATTGTTTATATCATCAACGGATTGATGGCAGCACTTGCAGGGATATTTCTTACTTCAAGACTTAACGCAGCTTCCGTACAAGCAGGAACTTCAGCAGAATTGGATGCCATTGGAGCCTGTGTTATCGGTGGAGCAAGTTTGGCAGGAGGGATCGGTACAATCAGCGGAGCCGTTGTTGGAGCGATTGTTATGTCAAGTTTGGATAACGGCATGAGTTTGATGAACATGCCCATGTTTTGGCAGTCTATCATAAAAGGTTTTGTTCTTTTATTAGCCGTTTGGCTTGATATGTCAACAAAGAATAAGAACAAAATATAAGGTAGAAATTAAACTAATCATATGAGGTGGTAAGAATGAGAAAAGGATATTTTCCGGGAACAGAAAAGGTTAAATTTACAGGTAGGGGATCAAAAACACCCATGGGATTTAAACATTACGATCCTGAAGCAACTATTGCCGGAAAGAAGATGAAGGATCATTTGCGGTTTTCCGTGGCCTATTGGCATACATTTTGTTTTGAAGGTAAGGATATGTTTGGCGCTGATTTGTTTAACCGTTCATGGAACAGCTATTCCGATCCATTAGATAAATCATTGGCAAAGGCAGATGCGGCTTTTGAATTTATCTCAAAACTCGGTGCTCCTTATTTCTGTACCCATGACAGAGATTTGGC
>CAYOFT010000179.1:0-3906 GCA_964403295.1 uncultured Thermotogaceae bacterium
GATGAAATTGATGAACTTTCTGATGAAAAAGTCATGGAAGTACTCTTTGAAGAAAGATTTTCATCGGTTGAAGATGACAATGCCTTCTCAGGAGGAGGGATGGGTTTATCCGCTTTAAAAAGGGCTCTGGAGGAAATAGGGGGAACCATTTACATTCAAAGCGAAAAAAACAAAGGTACCAGGTTTTTAATTCGTTTTAAAGTAAAAGGGGATGAGTACAATCGCTAAGATTTTGATTGTGGATGATAATTATCTGATGCGTCGAACCATTGAACGGATTGTACATGAAATGGGCCATGATGTGGTGGGAGAGCTGGATAATGGGAAACATCTACCATTCAAATTCAGAGAGCTGATACCGGATTTGATTACCCTTGACATTGTTATGGCAGATAAAACAGGACTGGAAGCACTTCGGGAGTTAAAAGACCAATATCCTTTTGCCAAGGTCATCATGGTCACTTCCATAGGCCAAAAAAGAAAAGTTTTGGAAGCTTTGAAATACGGCGCAGATCATTTTATCGTCAAGCCTATCAATGAAGATAAATTGAAGAGTGTTATTAATCGAGTTTTAGGGCCTAATAAAGCTATCATTACCGAAACTTTAGATGAAGACAACTCTTCAGAATAATAAGCAGGAACAAGCCCATCATATACTTTTCATTCGCATATTATAACAGCGTTATCGGGTAAAAATCTTTTTTGGTATAATGGAAGATGATTTTAAACTTATACCGGGAGTGATCATATGAATGCCCGACAGTTGGAAAAGCTTTGGAATGAACTTTATCAGGATCTTTATGATAAAGAGACGTTGGACGCTTTTAGTTTTCAGGATTTTTTATCTTTCTTGACTGCTGCAAAGAAAAAACACAACCCCTATTTTAAAAATTCTTCACGAGACTGGTATAAAGATGCCGTAGTCTATTCTCTTTATGTGGATTTGTTTAATCAGAACATTCAGGGACTTATCGAGAAGCTGGATTATCTTCAAACCCTTGGTGTAACATGCCTTTGGCTTCTGCCAATTCTTGAATCCCCAATGAAGGATGCCGGCTTTGATATTTCAGATTATACCAAGATACGTGATTCATTAACAGGTGGAGATGAACGGGTGTTTGATGAATTTTTGTTAGAGACTCACAAAAGGGGTATGCGTGTTATTTTTGATATTGCTTTAAATCACTGTTCCATAGAGCATCCTTGGTTTAAAGAAGCGATTGCAGATCAAAACAGTCCAAAAAGAGATTTTTTTATCTGGAGTGATTCTCAGGACAAGTACAAAGAAGCCAGAATTATCTTTAAAGGGCTTTGTTCCAGTAACTGGGAATGGGAAGAGAATACTTCTCAGTATTATTTCCATCGCTTTTTTGCCATTCAACCGGATTTGAATTATCGCAATCCTGAAGTATTGCTTGAGATGACTAAGACACTTGTGAATTGGAAAATCAGAGGTTTGGATGGTTTCAGGGCAGATGCTATCCCCTACATTTGGAAAGAAGAGGGAACCATTTGCGAAAATCTTCCAAAAACACATACCGTGGTGAAATTCTTTCGTGCAGCTCTTGATTTTATTGAAGAAGATACATTACTGCTTGCCGAGGCCTGCCAACCGCCAAAAAAAGTGGTTGAATACTTTGGTAATGGGGATGAATGCAATGCGGCTTATCATTTCCCTGTGATGCCACGCATTTACAGAAGTTTGGCCGAGCAATCCAATGAGGCTGTGCAGATGGCACTTTCGGCTGATTTTACTCCTCAGGATATTCCGGATAACTGTCAGTGGATGATGTTTTTACGTTGCCATGATGAACTGACTTTAGAAATGGTGACACCGGAAGAAAGAAAGACGGTATTTGATTTTTATGTGAAAGACCCATTATGGAATTTCCGAGAAGGAGAAGGTATTTCTGCAAGATTGGCAACGCTTTTTGAAGAGAATCCGGACAGAATTAAACTCGCCTATTCCATCATGTTTTCACTATTGGGAACACCCATTGTCTTTTATGGAGATGAGTTTGCCAAACCCAACGATATGAATTTTTATAACGAACAAGTTGCCTTAACGAAGATCAAGGATTCAAGATACCTGGTACGGGGACGAATGAATTGGGATGATGTGGAAGAAAAACTTAAGGGTGACAATCTGGCATCGAACATATACTCGTTTATGCGTAGGATCATTGCCGCCAGAAAGGCACATCCCGTTTTAGGAAGAGGGTCTTTAGCGTTTTTATCGGTCAAAGATTCTGATGGAAAAGCGATAAAGGAAGTGCTTGCCTATAACAGGTTTATGGAAGATGATCAAGAAAAAAAAGTGATGATCATTCAGAATCTTTCTGATCGACAAATCAGCATCATTCCACCGGAAGTTATTTCAAAGAATAAGGATCTTATGGGAACGACGATAAAAATTAATGAAAAAACACTAACCTTGTCTCCATACGAATTTCTCTGGATTTAAAAGGAATTGAATCTCAATAGTAAAAAGACTAATTACTGCTCATAGGCTCCGATATCTATTTCAGCCCCTTGGGGTCTTGATGTTGATGTCAGGTCTTCCTCAGGAGCATTTACGGAGGTCCCCTGATCGATCAGGGGACTGTTTGTTTGCAATTGATAATTACCGCCATTTGTTCCCCAAACCGGGTTGATGAATTGCGGATCGACAGAAATGATGTCTTCACCAAATGGGCAGTTTTCCAATTCTTCAGCCGTATATTCCACGCCTTTGTATATGATTTGATGATTTCTGTCGGGGGCGTAAAAATTGGAATTGTAAATAGCGAGGTCTACATTTTCGCCAAAATAAGCCATGCCGTAGGAATCTGAGAATGTACAGTTGATGATGGTCAATTTTAAAGGTGTGGGATCGTTGTATTGGGAATACATGGAATAGGACCGTCTTTCAGGGTTGTCGTGTATAGTGCAGTTTTTTATTATAAAGGTTGTGTCTGATTGTTGGGATTCTCCAATCACTAATGGACACCAGGGAGATTGAATGTCTCCATCACCGGTGCCGTAGATTAGACAGTTTTCCATTAGAGTGCCATCACCCCATAACTTAACACCATCCCCATAATTGTTGGAAACAATACATTTTGAAACAAAACTGTTTTGATTTTTCAAGTCGATACCGTCTCCCCTGTTGTGTTCCACGATGCAATTTTCAACCTTAACCGGTCCGACAGACGGTTCCAGGCCTATTCCATCCGGTCTAGAATAAGGAAGGGCGGGGTTATTTAACAAACCTCTGTAATAATGTCCTGAATAGGATAAAGTGCTGTTGGTGATGGTACAGTTTTGCCAACCTGTCACGCCAGTAGGACCACCTATTGAACCAAAACCACAGTAGGTAATGGTACAGTTGTCGATTTCCAAATCTTGAACATCTTTAAAGTTGATGCCAAATTCATCAATATGATGAATATAAAGATTTTTAAGCGTAAGGTGACTTATGGATTCGTTAACACCACAGATGCCATCTCTGACCCAACCTAAATCGTTGTTGGTAAGTGCCATGTCCGACAGTGTTACATATGAGACCCCGTCCAAAATGATCATGGCGTAGAGATTATCATCGCCTTTTAAGATCGTTTTATCAAATCCTTCGCCTTTCACAATAATTGGATTCTGTGCTGTTCCGGATGGGAGGGTTAGGATATCATCTGGGAATTGGCGTAAGATATAGTCTCCTGCTTGTATGATTAACGTATCACCGGGTTGAAGTTGCCGGACGGCAAATCCGGGGTTTTTCCATGGCTTTTCTTTGGACCCGTCATGGTTATCATTACCGTTTGTAGCGCAATAATAGGTGTTTTCTTCCTCTTGTATTGGATTTTCCGGGTTTAAAATTGGGATTGTTTTGCAAGCAATGAGAAGCGGAAAAATCAAAAGAAACAAAAA
>CAYOFT010000180.1:0-3887 GCA_964403295.1 uncultured Thermotogaceae bacterium
GAAGGACAAAAACGGAATTTCAGATTGCGTTGGAGTAATGATCGATTACTGGACATAGAATATGTGGAAAGAGAAGCCGTTTGGGAAAGAAAGTGATGATTTGGATCCTCAAAAAACAACTTACCAACGAATTTATGATGTAATCAGAAAGATTCCAAAAGGAAAAGTTGCCACTTATGGGTTGATTGCAGAAATTGAAGGAACCTGTACCCCCAGAATGGTGGGATATGCCCTTTCCAATGCAAAAGAGGAGATGCATTTACCTTGGCATCGGGTGATTAACAGCAGTGGCAGAATTAGTATGAAAGATCCTGAAGGGAATGAACTTCAAAGAACCCTGTTAAAGCATGAAGGGATAATCTTTACAGGCGAAAAAGTTAATTTGAAAGAATTTTTGTGGCATCCTTAAGAAGAAATTGTCATTGTCAATATGCAAAGTTATTATGTATACGATTCGTGATAAACTATCAAGGGGAGGGATGATGTGTTTAGAGATAAATTTGCCAAACGTTTAAAAGAATTAAGAAATGAGAAGGGGCTGTCACAGGAGGATCTTGCCAATGCCATTCAATCTAGTACGAATGCTGTAGGTATGTATGAAACCGGAAAACGAATGCCCAGGGAAGAAATCCTGGAACGGATTAAAGGATTTTTTGGTTGCACATACGACTACCTTTTCGGATTCAGCGATGATCCCAACCCTGAAGCGGATAAGACGTTAACTGTTTTAGAGTACGATCCTTCAAAAAAAACACCTTTGATTCCCACAAAAAGACATGTGCTTTTCCAAAAAGGAGATCTGGCTGTAAAACTGGGGCCTGTTTTGTCTCGGTACATGTATCCGTTTTATTTGATGGATGATGTGATTATTTTTTCATCTGTTGATTCCATCAGGGGAAATGTAACGGCATTGATGCATCAAAATGATCTGTATATTGGGACTGTTTCCAAACAATTGGAGGTTTACGAGGTGGCGTTTCTCAACCCTTCGCTAAAGAAAAAACGAATCCCTGAAAAGGGAACGAAAATCATCGGGATGATGGTGGGAATGGTCAGGTTGATGGAATTATAAGAAGACGGCAACGGTCTCCTATGTTATACTATAACACTAAAGTTTATATCGATTTGGAGGGTGAAAAATGATCAGGGTGAGATTTGCTCCCAGCCCTACGGGCTATTTGCACGTTGGTGGTGCAAGAACGGCTTTGTTTAATTATCTGTTTGCAAAGCATCATGAGGGGAAATTTATTTTAAGGATAGAGGATACGGATTTGGAAAGGTCTACCGCTGAGTCGGAACAATCCTTGTTGAATACCATGGAATGGCTTGGCTTCAAATGGGATGAAGGTCCTGGTATTGGTGGAGAATATGGTCCCTATAGACAATCAGAGAGAATGGACATCTATCAAAAGGTGGCTCATCAATTGGTGGAACAGGGGAAAGCTTATGAAGCTTATGTTTATCCTGAAGAACTGGAGAAGATTAGAGAGGAATTGTTGGCTCAAAAGAAATCTCCCCATTACAACGAAGAAATGTTGAGTCAATTTGATACTCCGGAGAGACGAGAAGAGTACAAAACAAAAGGCATAGAACCGGTTATCTATTTTAAGATGCCCTTTAAGGACTATACCATTCATGACTTGATAAAAGGTGAGGTAACTTTTAAAAAAGGAACTGTGGGAGATTTTGTCATTTTAAGAAGCACTGGACTGCCAACCTATAATTTTGCTGTTGTTGTGGATGACGCGCTCATGAAAATCAGCCATGTGATTCGAGGTGACGATCATCTCTCCAATACACTCAGACAATTGGCCGTTTTTGAAGGGATGGAATACCCATTGCCGAAATTTGCACATGTTTCCATGATATTGGGACCGGATGGTGCCAGATTGAGTAAGCGCCATGGTGCTACTTCTGTTGAGAAATACCAGGAAATGGGTTATCTGCCTCAGAGTGTCATGAATTACTTGGCGCTTTTGAGTTGGTCTCATCCTGAGGAAAAAGAGATCATGTCTATGGAAGAGATGGTCAAGGAATTTACCATTGAACGGGTTAATTCCAGTGCGGCGATTTATGATGAGCAAAAACTCAGATGGATGAACGGTGTTTATATTCGGGAATTGGATGATGATGAACTGACTCGTCTTGCTAAAAAATATATTATTGATGCTGATTTAATGGATGAAAAGCACTTCGAGTCCAATTACAAATGGATCAGAGAAGCTGTAGTGTCTTTAAAGAAAAAGATTCATCAATTTGATGAAATCCCTGAAAGATTAGAAGTGTTTTTTAAAGAACCGATTTTCAAAAAAGTGTGGGTTCAACAGATCAAAGACGATGATACGGATCCCGCTTTCATTGAACTATATCATCAGGTTAAATCGGCTGATTCCTGGAATATTCCTGAAATTTACCAACTTTTTAAGGAAGTGACCAAACGGGTAAAGGTCAATTCCAAAAAGTTTTACCACATGTTGAGAATTGTTTTAACCGGCGAAGAAGATGGACCCGAGCTGGTCAATGTCATTCATCTTATCGGCAGAAATCAAATGCTCAAACGACTTGAAAGAGTAGTGGATAGTATATGATCAGATTTACCGATACATTGGCAAAAGAGAAATTGGATTTTGTGCCGTTGAAAGAAAACCATGTCAGCATGTATGTTTGTGGCCCAACAGTTTACAACACCGTACATATTGGTAATGCCAGACCGGCCGTTGTTTTTGATGCTTTGCGCCGTTATTTCGAATACAAGGGATTTAAAGTGACATATGTCATGAATTTTACAGATATTGACGACAAGATTATTAACAGAATAAACGAAGAGAACTGGGATTTTGATTTAATTACCAAAACCTTTATTCGGGAATATCTGAGAGATATGAGGCATCTTGGTGTCAGAGACGCGAATATTCATCCTCGAACGTCCAATTATGTAGGAGAAACCATAGCTTTTATTGAAAATCTCCTAAACAAAGGTGTTGCGTATGTTGTGGATGGTGAGGTCTTTTATGATGTGACCTTGTATGAAGGCTACGGTCAATTATCTCACAGAAAGCTTGAGGACATGATGTCCGGAGCGAGAATTGAAGTGGACCGGAGAAAGCGAAACCCCGGTGATTTTACTTTGTGGAAACCTGCTAAACCCGGAGAACCCAGTTGGGATAGTCCTTGGGGAAAGGGAAGACCCGGATGGCACATTGAATGTTCCGTTATGGCTACCAGTATTCTGGGAGAAACTTTTGATATTCACGCCGGAGGGAATGATTTAATATTTCCCCATCATGAAAATGAAAGAGCGCAGAGCGAGTCTTGCACGGGTAAAGTGTTTGCCCGTTACTGGCTTCACAACGGTATGTTGCAAATGAACGGTGCCAAAATGGCAAAGTCTGTGGGCAATATTATATCGGTTCGTGAAGCTCTTAAAAAATACGGTCGTGATGCCGTTCGAATGTTCCTTTTTTCCACTCAGTTCAGAAGTCCTATTGATTATTCCGAAGAGAGATTTGAGGAATGGAAAAAGGCAGCCAACAGAGTCAATGACGCATTAACCAGGGTCGAAGAAATATGTGAAGGTGTTCCAAAATATTTAAAAAAATCGAGTCAATGGGTTCAAGAAAAACGAGCACTTTTTATGGATTATTTGGATGATGATTTTAACACCTCCAAAGTGCTTTCCATGATATTTGACATTGTTAAGGAAATAAATACGACTAAGGATAAGGAAAGACTTGCTGAAGCATACTGGATTATCAAAGGGGAATTTGGAGATGTTTTGGGATTATTCACCGAAGTTCCCTCGAAAAAACAAGAACAATCGGGTTCTAAATTTGATGATGTCATGGAAACACTGATCTCGTTAAGAGCCCAACTGAGATCAAAAAAGA
>CAYOFT010000181.1:0-3869 GCA_964403295.1 uncultured Thermotogaceae bacterium
CAGACATGAAAGCAGCTTCCAAGGAAATCTCCAAATTCAGTTATGCCATTGATCAAAGTCCGGTGATGATTTGTCTGTTTGATTCGGAGGGTAAAATCGAATACGCCAACCCACAATTTCTGGCGAAAACAGGATACGATCTGGATGAAGTGATGGGGAAAGAGATTGATTATTTCCGACCGAATGAAGAAGATTGGCAAAGAGAATACGAGAAAATCAAGCAGTTGATTCGGAAAGGTGAAAAATACTCTCATGAGATCAAAGTCTGCGGGAAGTATAACTGTTTATGGGAAATGGTCTCCATTTCCAAGGTCTATTACACAGGGGAAGAAGATTATTTTTATTTGATGGTAGCTGAAGATATTACCGATATGAAAACCAAGCGAAAGGCCATAGAGGAAGAATATCAATTTCTCAAGGTCATCTTGGAGGATAATCCCAATGCGATTTTCTTTTTAGATGCACATGGACACATTACTTATGTGAATCAAAAGGCTGAAGAAATCATGAAGCTGCCAAAGGATGAAATCATCAGCAGATCTTACGATTCCCAGCAATGGGATATTAAAACTGATGAAGATTCCCCTTTGAACAGTGAAGAATTACCATTCGCCCAAGTAATGCGAACGAAAAAGCCCGTGACCAATTATACACACCGGATCACAGACGGAACGGGTTCAAAGATCGGCGTTAGAATCAACGCCACGCCTAAATTCGGCGAAAATAACAAGATCTCAGGTGTTATTGTTTCTTTGGAAAAATGTTGAGAGGTGAATAACATGGTAGACAAGGATGAATTGAAAAAGAAAGCCATCAAGCGCTTATCCGAAAAGGGTAAAATACCCGATAATTACGATATTGAGCAGTTGAATCATCATGAAATGAAGCGCATCATTGAAGATTTGGTCATCCATCAAATGGAGTTGGAGATCCAGAACGAAAATATGGCACGTCTTCAAATAGAACTTTCAAATTCAAGAAACAAGTATTACCGGCTTTTTGAAAATTCTCCTACCGGATTTCTTACCTTGGACATGCAGGGCGTTGTTCGGGAGTTAAACAAATCAGCAGCAGCCATCATCGAAAAGCAAAAAAGAAATTTACAGGCCAAACCTTTCACACTCTTCATTGATCAGGCGGATCACAGTAACTTTTTCTCCAATTTGAGAACAGCCAAACAAAGGGGGAAGAAAGCCAAAGACGAGATATTGCTGAAAAACGGGAAAACTGTGATTTTTGAGAGTCTTTTTGTGGAAGAAGAGTCCGAAGTCTTTTATATGGTTTCTATCACGGATATCAGCGAGAAGAAGGAAATCGAAAGAAAACTCATGGAAGCAAGGACTATAGCCGAAGAAGCCACCAAGGCCAAGAGTATCTTCCTGGCAAATATGAGTCATGAAATTAGGAATCCCTTGAATGAAATTGCCGGTGCTATTGAATTAATCGAAGGGGCCAAATCTGAAGATGAAAAGGAAAAGTTGTTTTACATTGCAAAAAATTCCTCTGAAATGCTCACGAATCTTATCGATGATGTTTTAGATCTTTCAAAAATAGAGGCTAACAAATTATCCATTCAAAAGAAGGTTGTCAACTTAAACCAACTACTAACGGAAGTCATTTCCTCTTACAAAATCAGCTGTCGCAAGAAAGGGATTACACTCACTCTGATGAATCAACTGGAAAAAACGGGCTGTTATTTGACAGATGAGGTTCGTCTTCATCAAATCCTGAACAATTTGCTGTCCAATGCGGTAAAATTCACAGACAACGGATCGATCATCCTTACCGTTTCCCATGGGGAAAACGACAGGATATATTTTAGTATAAAGGATTCCGGGGTTGGAATGGATGAGGATGAACAGTCGAAGTTATTTAGCGATTTTTATCAGACAAGAAAAAAGAATCAAACAAAATCCGGAACCGGTTTGGGATTGGCCATATCCAAGAGACTGGTAGAATTATTGGATGGAGATATTTCTGTTGAAAGTACCCTGGGAAAAGGCTCTGCTTTCTCCTTCAATATTGTGGCCCCTAAAGTTGCATGTGAAAAGGAATTGGCAGCCGAAGGTAAAGCAAGTAAAAGCATCAAAGACCTAAAAGTTCTTATAGCTGAAGACAATCCCATTAATCAAGTCATCCTTTCCAAAATGGTTGAACGTTTTGGGTGTTCAGTGCAAGTGGTATCCAACGCAAGTGCCGCTTTGGAAAAAATTATCGATCAAAAAGAATCCTTTGACATTCTGTTCTTGGATATTCAACTTCCTGATTACGATGGTTATTATGTTACAGATAAGATTAGAGAAAGTGAGGCAAACACAGAAAAGGAACTGTGCATCGTTGGGGTCAGTGCTCACGCGACAAAAGAACATAAGACACGTGCTTTTGAGGCTGGGATGAATGACTATCTCACAAAACCCGTAAGTGGAGAAAGAATTTTGGCCGTCTGTAAGAAAAACATTTGAGTTTATCGTGAATAGAGTATTATAAAAATAATAAGATATAAAGAGAAAAATAGTTATAACTAAATATTTTCTAAATAGACAAGGGTATAATGTTATAATCTTCCCGAAATAGTTGTGGTGTTTTTCGGTCTACAATTCATGCTTATCTTCAATTAATTCTCATAGGTTTAATATATTAAGGAGTTGATTTTTTATGAACAAAATAGTTCTATTGTTTTTCAGTGCCTTCTTACTGACCTTAACGGTTTTTTCTTCGAATTTGACCGTAATCTTTGAGCCTTATTCCATTTTCAGCTACATGGAAGATTTTACATTAAAAGGCTTGGCCGTTGATGTTGTCAAAGGTATAACAGAGGAAACCGGTCAGGAAATCGATGTGGCGTTTACCCAATGGGAAGAAGCCTACAGCCGCGTGAACAAAGGCGGCGATGTTGCCCTGGCTGCAATCGCCATGAACACCGAAAGAAAAGACCTGTTCCAATGGGTGGGTCCCTTTAGTATCATCAAAACCAATATCTACGGAAAGGCATTGGAGAATTACTCCTTTGAGTCTCTTGAAGAGGCAAAAACGGCTCCAAAGATTTGTGTTGTTAAAGACTATTACTCCACACAATACCTTCAGGAGAAGGGGTTTGACAATTTGGCGATTTACAATAACGAAAAGGAAGCCTTTAAGGCGTTTTTGTCTAATGAGGGCTATCTGTTCACCACGGATAACGTCAGCTTGTCCATTCTCACGAAAGAAAGTATTGTCCCCGTTCCTGAACTGGAACCTTTGATCACCTATTCAATGGATTATATCTACATGGGATTTTCGAAAGATGTAGATGCTGAACTAGTTCAAAGATGGCAGAATGGTTTAGATGAGATGAAAGTGAATGGACAGCTGGATGCCATTTACGAAAAATGGCTGCCCGGAACCAAAGCCCCTGGAAAATACTCTTTCGTGGCTGAAGCCAACTATTCACCGTTGACTTATGCGGATAAACTGGGACAGGCAACCGGCTTTGTTTCAGATATCGTGAAAGAAATCAAATTAAGAATGGGCAACAACGATTCTATCATGGTTCTGGACTGGGATCTGATTTACAGATCAGCTTTACTCAACCCCAATGTCGTCATCTTCAGCATCGCCAAAACAGATGAACGAACGCCTCTGTTTAACTGGGTAGGCCCTGTTGTGCAGAACAACGCGTATTTATACAAAAACGCTGCTTCAAATATGGCCGTGCCTTCTGTGGAATATGCCAAGAAGGTTAACAAAATCGCCACGACTTCTTCCTGGTGGATGGAACAGCTGTTGATCGACATGGGATTTGAAAACCTGGTCAGTTATCCGGCTCCTACACAATGTGTGAAACAGCTCATGGAAAGAAAAGTCGACCTCACCGTTTTAACCGACCTGAC
>CAYOFT010000182.1:0-3839 GCA_964403295.1 uncultured Thermotogaceae bacterium
CCAAAGTAATCACAGGTGGATGTTCAAGAATAAGGAAAGTGTGTGGAAGTTTTTCATCTGAAACCAGTTGGTGTATTTTTAATTGCAAATCATAAGTCTTTTGATAATCCACCAACCCCATTTTTATCGCCACCATCTTCTGATCCACAGTAAAATCCCCTTCTTAAACCATTTGATGAATTATATCATGAAGGATTTAAAAGGTAAAAAAAATATTTAGAAATCTTCGCTTTTGAGGAAGTGTTCTGCTTATTTTATAGCTTGCATTAAGCCGTGTATTTATTCTTTGTTTTTAGCCTGTCTGAAAATTGTAATACCCCTCTGCACGTTAAAGTTTCAAACCGTGGAGAGGGATATCTTTCTGTATTGTTTTTACAACTTTTCATCATTTATTTAAAACATAAGTATAAAGTTTTTGTGCATTTGAATCTAAAAAGGTTACGGTGGCTGCTGTTTCCCCTACGGCTAAATCGACATAACCGTGGGTTTTGTTGTTGTACCATTGAGAACCTTCTGAGGTAAATTCACGGTCTTCATCCAGGTGACTGCCAAATACACCGGTGATGAAATATTCGATCCCGTTTTGGGTGATGTGTTCCATCTGGTGATTATGTCCGGAAAACACCATATCTACCCCTGTTTCTTCAAATAAGGGAACCAGCTCATCAATGGCATTTTTATTATCTCCCCATAATACGCCCCGATAATTGTAACCGGAAGCGTAAAGAAAGGCGTGGGTTAAAACGATTGTCCAGTCATCATCGGGAATGGATTTTAACGTATTCTCAAGCCATTGCTTCTGCTTTGTTGTAAAATCTTCAATTCCCCATGGCAGGTTGAGAGAAATAAAATGAACATTTTCAAAGTCCACTCTGAAATAGTCTTTTCCCATTAACTTTTCAAACAACTTATTACCGCCAAAAAGGATATCGTGATTTCCGATTAAAGGTCTAAATGGAACGGTGTTTTCTTTACTTGCTAAAATTTCCCAGGCTTCTATCCATTGTTCAAATGAAAAACCAAATTCAACAATATCTCCTAATAAGAAGAAACTGTTGTATGCTTTGATGCTAATTGTTTCCAACATTTTTTTCGTAGTGTCCAGAGCGCTTTTTGTTGTTCCGATATGAGAATCAGAGGCAATGGCGAATCGTTGGATGTTGGAACTGCTATCAGGAATCACCATGGTAAACTTCCCTTCCGGAGTGGTTAATTCATAAGTGGCCGCACCAGGTTGCCCAAAAGTGAAATAGTGTTTGTTTGTTTCTTCGTCATCTGTTAATTCAATTTTTTGAACATCATCAATCTTGCTGATCGTTAAGTCAATGGAATCTGTTCTTTTTTCATCTGTCCAATAGGCAAGGGTATAGCGACCTTCCTGGGAGTTGTCGTTAAGAAAGACCAGAGGTGGTAAATCCACCGTTTTGAAGGAAGCACTTACGAGAAAAAAAGCGACAACTGCAATGGGAACGACTAAAAGGATGAACGAAAGAAGCTTGGAAATAACACTGTAAAGTCTCTTTTTGACAATAAACCGATCCAACAGCCACAAAATGATGGGAATAACACCAACAAATCCCAGAATATAGAAATACATTGCGTAACCGGGATCCCAAATCACCAGGCCTTTTGTTCCCGGAAACAGGAACACCCAAATAAACATCAGAACATAAGCAAGTGTCGTGATAAAATAAAGCCAATTTCCCCTGTTCTTCCTTTTCTTTTTCATAAGTCCTCCTTATGGAAAGAAGTTTTTGATTTTGAAAGGTACCCACAAGGGGCACCCCTACAGATTTGTGTTGTGTTGTTTTTGGTAGTGCTTCTCATACTAATTTGTGTTTTTTTTGGTATTTGGTAGGGGCTCCCCTTGTGGGTGACCTCTTATTCTTTTATTTTATCACAGAACTTGGGCTCTTCCAAGATAGTTCTGAATGCGATGTAGAATGGTGATTCTTTGAGCAAACTCGTCTGCTGTTTCGTCTTCCTCTTCACCTGATTGTATGCGTCTTTTAATTTCATTGATAAAACCAAACGCCTTTCTTGGCGAAAGATAATCGAAGATGTAAGTCCCTTCGGTTGTTTTAATCAATAATTTGAGAGTTGAAACTTTACCCCGTTGTTCTTCAATGGCTTCAACTTCATCAAAAGCAACGAAAAAATGTTTTTTTGCCCGGCGCGTAAAGATATGGACCCCTCGATTGGTGGTCAACAACAGACAAATGCTGCGTTCAAATTTCCCTCGAGTGATGGCGGTAATGGATTCGCCATCTTCCAAATATTGACCGATATTCCCGATCCCATCGATGGCATCAAAATCATTGTGAAAAAGGGCTTCGGCCCGTTTTTTAATCTCATTGGGCTTTGCCTCAACGATGAAGGTATTGGAGCAATATTCTTCAATTGCTATTCTTTTTTCTTCTTCAAGAAAATAGTCATAACCCTCTTGCTGAACAATTCCCTGCTCCAAAAGAGGGGCTATGATATTGGAAAAGGTTTTTTCAAAATCCGTATTAACTGCAAAGCCAATCTGGAATTCACTCAATACAGGAATATATCCCGGTTGAAAATTCTCTTCCAAAACGCTTACCAATGCTTCTTTATCCATTCTATCATGTTTTAAAAGGCTGAAAATAACAGTGGCCATAAAGCTCTTTGACTTTTCACTTTTCCACCTTTTATCGATACGTCCGGAAAACTTATCAAAGTCGATTTCTTCCCCCTTCATTGAACTAAAGGTTTCCTTAAGAAGACTGACTGAATCGATGAAGATCTTAATGGCAATATAGGCCCCTATGCCTGCATCCACAAAGTGAATGTTAAAAATCGAAAGAATGGCCCCCGCAATGACTGCTCCGGCAACATAAATGTGATTTTTGGAATCCACAGATTGAGAAATTAACGCCAGACTTCTACACTTCTTTCCCACAAATCGCTGATACAGCATGAGAAGATAGGCAAAAATCAGCGCAATGGCTTCAACGACAATGACCAATCCGGGTCTGACCATGCTTTCAGATTCTCCCTGAAAAGCACCAACAACACTCGAAACACTGTCAAACCCCAATCCGACAGCTGTTGCAAACATCATGGCGATAATGACAAAACTGCCGATCAGCTCTTTTTTCTTTTTCACACTCCAAAAAACCACTCCAGCAGTCACGGTATCCAAGGCCGCATCGGTTCCATCTGCAATCAAACCCACACTCCCGGTGATAAACCCTGTCAGAAGCTTGAAAAAGGCCAAAATGGCATCGATGATTACGGTGTTTCTTGTAGCCCCTTCTGCTGACAAAATATTTTTATTTACCCACCCAGCTGCCTTTTGAAACTGCTTTTCAGTTTTCTCAGCCTCATACAACCCCGCTTTTGTCAAAGACAAAACATCTTCGTGATTTTCTATGAACCCCTTATAGGTAAAAATCTCAATTTGTGTATCCAGTTCCTGAAAAAAATCTCCTTTATTTCTATGTGTATGTTGATGATGGGAATCCTCAAACCCATACCCGAATTGTGAGGCGAATTTAAAAAAATGCCGCTTTAATTCCCGTATACTCATGGGTCCTTTCTTCCTCAACAACAGTAATATCATATGTCCTTCATCACGTCTTGCCATATCCAGCTCCTTATCGTTCTGAATTGATGATTCTTAAAAATAACAGAATAAATAAAAACGCTTACACAAATATATGCTGTTCTATATAAATTATATATAATTAATCTTTCGTTGTCAACATGGACAATATCAAATATAATCGATAATACCCTTAATTATCAGAATATTATAGAGTATAATCGATAATCATTATGAAAAATTGTATTATATAGGTTATAATCGATAC
>CAYOFT010000183.1:0-3822 GCA_964403295.1 uncultured Thermotogaceae bacterium
TTTTCTCTGGGTTTCACCAGTCGGGCGATGAGTTCGGAGACTTCAGAAGGGGTGAAAAATTCACCACCCTTCTTTCCCGAATCGGAAGCGAAGTTGGCAATCATGTATTCGTAGGCATCCCCAAGGATTTCCGATTGTCCCAGGACGGAAGGGCGCAGATCCAGTGTTTCAATTTCTTCAATCACGTTCTTGAGCATGGCATTGCGGTCTTTTGTTTTGCCGAAGATGCTCTCGGAGTTAAAGTCGATATTGCGGAAAACGCCTCTGAGTTTGGTCTTGTTGTCCTCTTCAATGCGTTCCAGCATTTTATTGATAATCTCTCCAATATTATTGGCGTTGCGTTGTTTATAGAGCTGTTCATAGGTACAGCTTTCATCCAGAATAAAACGGTCTCGTTTCAGCATCAGCTCAACCATTCGCATATCCCCATTGTATTTTTCCAGATAAATGGCGAGATGCTCCTGATGGGTATCAGAAAGGTATTTCAAAAACAGCATGACGAGGATATAATCCTTGTACAGTTGTGAATCGATCTTCCCCCTGAATGAATCACACGCCCGCCAAAGAACAGCGGATATCATTTCTTTTGTCGTTTGCTTTTGTGACATGGAACACCCCCGGATAATTGTTGTCTATTGTCTATTTTATCAGATTGTAAATAAAATACAAAGGAAATTGTTACATTAAATTACAAGAAGTGGTGAATAAGAATCTTCCAGGGGACCGGACAGGAGGTTACCGGCTCAAAGAAACAGAATTGACTGCCCATTCAACGAATGTGCTTAGAAGTGGTTTCCCTTTAGAAAGAACCTCACATTTTAGTAGATGTAAACTCCCCTGGTTTTTTGAACCGCTATGAAGAAGCAAACCTGTCGCCGCTAACTTGAAATAGAGATTGCTTGATGAAAAAAATTAATTTCTATTAAATTAATGTTTATCAAGAAAGCCCAATTTTGAGAGTTATTACTTCTTTATGAAATTGTTTATTGTAAAATAATTAAAATTCATTTTCTTATATTAAATTATTATATTATATAAGTAAAAAATAAACATTGTTATTAGATAGATGTTATAATAAATTGGAAGAATGTACATCGCACAATATTAAAAAAATGGGGGTTATCTGTATGGCAAAGCTTGAAATCAAGAGTATTAAAACGAAATTGTTACTCTATTTTATTCCTGCTACCGTTGTGGTTCTTGTAGTTGCCGCTTTTGTGATTGGTTTGATTGCCAAGAACAGTACAAACGACTTAACCGAGAATCTCACCACTGAAATCGTCACGGCAAGTAATATGAGTGTGGAGGAATGGTTGACAGGGATAAGAAAAGAAATGGATAATGTAGTCATCACAAATGTTGTAAAAAGTATGGACCCTGATCAATTTGTCCCCAGATTGAAGGAAATCATTACCCGTAATGAAGGGCTCTATGAAACGGCTTTTGTAACTTTTCCCGATGGGAAATCGTATACAGAGACCGGAACAGTCCTTGACTTAAGTGGTAGGGACTATTTTGGCAAAATTTTTAACGACGGGGATGATTTTGCAATCAGTAATGCCCTGGTAAGTAATGCTACAGGCAATCCGGTTTTTGTCATTGCAACTGCCATTAAAGAAAACAATAAAACAATTGGTTTATTGGGAATCTCAGTTACTTTAAATGAGCTTGCAGAAAAACTGAATATGATTAAAATCGGTAAGGAAGGGTATGTCTTTTTAGCAGATGGAACTGGTTTGACTATTTCACATCCTGATGCTGATATGATTATGTCTTTAGATATGACTGATACGAAAAAGGATGGTTTTGTAGGACTTGAAGAAGCCGGCATCAGAATGACAAAGGGAGAAAGCGATGTAGTCTATTATACCCGACCTGACGGTGCGCGTTATACCCTTGTCTTCCAACCTGTTGCCCACACTCCTAATTGGTCTTTGGGGGCTGCTATTCCCCAGACGCAAATCAATGAGACGAGTAATCAGATCCTCATGGTGATTATTATCTCCTTTGTGATCATCATCGCAGTCATCGTTGTCATCGCCATATTTGTGGGGATTGTTTTCTCTACACCTGTGAAAGAGCTGGCGAAAAGTGTCCTCAGAATTGCTGACTATGATTTAACGTATGATGAAAACAGTAAAGCGGAAAAATATATGAAACAAAAGGACGAAATCGGGCAGATGACCAATGCGCTGGCAACCATGCAAACAAATCTCATCAGTCTGATCAAGAAAGTTGGAGAAGAAGCTAAATCTATGTCCGATGCCTCCACTAACCTGGCCTCTGTTTCTGAAGAGCAATCTGCATCCGCAGAGGAATTGTCTTCACAGTCACAGAGTGTTGAAAGCAACGTTCAAAACACTTCCGCTTCTATTGAAGAAGTCACTTCCGGTGTGGAAGAAGTGGCTGCAAGTTCACAGGACGTATCGAAGAATTCACAGGAATTGGCCAATGATATAGAAAATACTGAAAAGTCGGTAAAACTTGGGCAGAAAGAATTGGAAATTCAACGGCAGAAGATGGAAGAGGTAGATCATCAAAACGACAATACCCAGGAAATCGTTACCACAGTTGCCCAGAAGGCGAATAATGTCCAGGAAATCGTCAATACCATCGCCAACATTTCCCAACAGACAAATCTACTTGCTTTGAACGCAGCTATTGAGGCTGCCAGAGCCGGAGAAGCCGGCAAAGGTTTTGCCGTTGTAGCTGATGAGATTCGAAAATTGGCAGAGGAAAGTCAAAGCGCTTCAGCCAATATCGCTAAAATCCTCAACGAAATTGATGAAGGATCTGATCAAGCTAACGAAGCTGTAAAAAAGACGGTTACACTGTAT
Organism: uncultured Thermotogaceae bacterium; assembly: GCA_964403295.1. Classification (GTDB taxonomy): domain Bacteria; phylum Thermotogota; class Thermotogae; order MWEM01; family MWEM01; genus JASUTC01. The sequence goes on from CAYOFT010000183.1 coordinate 2,838, forward strand.
AAGGACCTTAGAGAAAGCAATAATAATGTTGTAGAACAATTTAAAAAAATAACTGAATACATGGAAACGGTTAATAGCCGAGTGGAAGCCTTAATGGGAGCTGCGGAAGAACAAAGTGCCTCTGCTGAGGAAATGGCATCCGCCATGGATACTTCCGCCAAATCCACTTCTCAAATCTCGGAAGAGATTGAACAGATGTCGTCCGCTATTGACCAGCAATCCACAGGGGCTCAGCAGGTTACGGAATCTGCGGAAGAACTCAGCCGTTTGGCAGAGGAATTGGAAAACGAAATCGGGAAATTTAAGTATTAAGTCTTTCAATATAACAGTAAAAAAGCGGTCAAAATATCTTGGCCGCTTTTTTTCAGTGGAACCATATCATCATTAATTCGCAAGTAATTAACTCCTAAGTTAATGGTGATCATGATGTTTATCTGATAATGGCCGTTTAACATTAGTCGATTTTCAGGAAGTGTAACTATAGTCCTCTTGAAAACTGCCATTTTGAAAGGAACAAAATTGAAAACTATTGTCTGGTCTGAAAACAACATATCTATCATTTCAAATAATATTGAAGCATCAGAGCATAAACATTTGATGCTTCATGTGTTTTATAAACCCAACAATCCTATGAAAGTATTTGTAAATGGTAGGGAAATCACAGGCAACTGTATTATCGTTGATTCAAACGTTCCCCACTTGCTTCCGCACCATAGTGACCTGATCTTTTTTACCTGTATAGATTCGGCTACTTCAACAGCGCAACAGATTCAGCGTAAACATCTTTGTGAAAGCAATTTTAAAGTTGTTCCGGCAAATAAAACGCTTTTAACTTTTGATTCCTTTCTTTCCGGTTTAGCCACTTCAGACTACAATGATTTTTTTCAAAACTTGATGATTAATTTAGGAATCAACGTAACGCGTCAACTAAAAATGGACCAGAGAATCCATACCCTCATCAAGGAAATCAATGCTTTTAAACATA
>CAYOFT010000184.1:0-3804 GCA_964403295.1 uncultured Thermotogaceae bacterium
CTTTGGATTCAGTCTCCTTTGATCTGTACCCGGGAGAAGTCCATTGCATTGTGGGCGAAAACGGAGCAGGCAAATCCACATTGATCAAATCCCTTTCGGGCGCTGTTAAACCCGAAGAAGGCAAAATTTTCCTTTTCTCTGACACACCCATAAAAGATTTAAACCCCCGTAAAAGCATTCAGAAAGGAATTTCTACCATTTATCAGGATGCTGAATTGGTTGATTCTTTGACGGCAGCTGATAATGTCTTCTTAGGCGATGAAGAACTTTCAAGGGTACCTTTCGTTATTGATGTTGCCTCTCAAAAAAGAAGGGTGCAGGAAATATTGGACAATATGCATCTTACATTCCCCGTGGATGCTTTAGCAGAGGAGTTATCCGCTTCAGAAAGTCAAATGCTTCAAATCGTGAAAGCGATTTATAAGAAGGCAAAGGTAATCGTAATGGATGAACCCACGAGTTCATTGGGATTAGAAGAGACCAGAAGCCTAATGGATTTAATTGACAGATTGAAAAAAGATGGTCTTGGTATCATCTATATCTCTCATTATCTTGAGGAAATCTTTAAGATAGCCGATAGGATCACAATATTACGTGACGGGAAGAAAGTTGGTACATACAAACTGGATGAAATAAGCGAAGAGGAAATCATCAGAAAAATGGTGGGTCGGGATGCCTCAATGTTCTATTCCAGACGAAAGGTGGAAATTGGTAAAGAAAAAGCGGTCATCAAAGAGTATTCAAAAGCTGATATCGTCAGGAATATCAGTTTTTCAGTCAAAGCAGGGGAAGTTTTCGGGATAGGTGGTTTGGTTGGCTCCGGAAGAAGTGAATTTGCACATTTGTTGTTTGGATCGGATTGTCCTGACAGTGGCAATTTGTTTCTTAACGGAAAACGCCTAAACATAAAGTCTCCTAAAGACGCCATAAAAAACGGTGTATGTTTTGTCACCGAAGATCGAAAAAAGTTAGGTATGTTAAGAGGAAGAAATATTATTGAAAATATCACATCCGTTCACAACGAAAATTTCCGAGGTCCTATCATTGATCACAAAGGGGAAACAAAATTAGCCAATGAGATCATTGACAAGCTTTCCATTGCGGTTTCCTCAAAAGATCAGTTGGTTGAAGAATTATCCGGAGGGAATCAACAAAAAGTAGTGATCGGTAAATGGTTAATCGACTCAGCCGATCTTTACATTTTTGATGAACCGACAAAAGGTGTGGATATCGGTGCAAAGGAGAAGATTTACGAATTATTGGTTGACTTGGCTGAAGCAGGTAAAGCGATTATCATCATTTCCTCTGATATGCCGGAGCTTTTATCCATGAGTGACAGAATCGGGATTATGAGAAATGGAGAAATGGTAGAAATCATACCAAACGAGGACGTTCAAGAAGAGCAATTGATCAAAAAATTCTTGGGAGTTGAAGAAAAAGAGGTTAAAAATGAATGCTGAAAAGAATTCAAAAAAAAGCGGAAGTAATTTATTTTTAAATTTATTTAAAAATCAATGGATCTTTTTATTAGTCGTTATCATCATCATTTCAGTCACTACGGGCATCGTAAATCAACGTTTTTTTAGTGGAAATAACGTTATGAACATATTGGAGCAGATCGCAGTCCTTGGCATCCTTGCCTCAGGGATGACGATGCTTATCGCTTCCGGTGAGATTGACATCTCTATTGGCGCGAATGTAGGAATTGTAACTTGCGTCATCGCTATTCTTATAAAAAGCGGTATGGGCATCTTTTTCCCTGTAATGATTGGTATTTCTTTGGCCATGTTCAACAGTTTTCTCGTTGGAGCCACTTCCATCTTTTTCAAAGCGCCATCGTTTATCGTATCCCTGGCTTTTATCAGTGTCTTTCAGGGTTTGGCTCTAGCCATTACCAAAGGTTCTTTTCAAACTATTTACGGCCAGTTTGAAGTCATTGGATCTACCCGATTGGGGGGGGTTTTGCCATTGAGTTTTGTTATCAGTATTGTTGCCTATTTAGTGGCATTTTTCATTTTGTATTACACAAAAATGGGAAGACGGATATATTCGATCGGTAGTAATCCGTCAGCCGCTTACCTGTCCGGTATTTCAGTAAAAAAAGCCAAATTGTCCACTTTTTTAATAAATGGCATCTTTGTTGGGGTTGCCGCCATGGTTTTATTGTCAAGAATTGGCGCAGCGCAACCTTCAACTGGAAGTGGTATGGAGTTAAAAACCATCGGGGCGGTTGTCATTGGAGGGACACCCCTAATGGGGGGTAAGGCAAGTGTCGTGGGTACTTTCTTTGGTGTCTTGCTGATGGGTGTTATTTCCAATTCTCTGAATATGTTAAGAGTTAATCCATATTATCAGGAGGTCACTTTTGGTGCCTTGATCATTGGGGCTTTAGGAATCAGTTTGCTTAGTTCTTACAGAAAAAAAGCAGTCATCAAATAAATTGATGAAAGTGGTGAAATAGATGAAACTTCAGAACTATCAAATAAAAAGCGAAAAAATTAAGGAACAATACTTACAGGAAAAAAGAGAGAATCCTGAAAAATTCCAAAGAAAAATAGATATCTCATGGAGCATCTGGATGTTTGGTATTGAACCATTGGAAGAGTCTGTAAAACGGGTAAAGAATGCAGGAGTCGACTACATTGAATTTAACGGTGATCAACATTTCCCCGAAATGGGTTTGAACGCGGAAGAAATTTTATCACTTCAAGTTAAATATGATATCAAAGCCTCCGGCTGTATCGGGCTCTTTTCACCCGCCAATGACCTTTCCAGCAATGATCCTTACGTTCAGAGAAGGGCTGTAGAATATATTAAAAATCAGGTTGAGTTCACCCAAAAAATTGGCGGACATTATATGGTTATCGTTCCTAGTGCAGTGGGAAGAACTGCGCCTTTGGATAATGCTGAGTTTCATAGAAGCGTGAAGGCATTAAAGTTATGCGAAAAGTATTTCAAGAATAGCGGAATAAAAGCCGCCTTAGAACCCATAAGGGCAGATGAGGTCAGTTTAATTCATACTGTAAAAGAGGCCAATCAATATCTGGATGCTGTAGGAAGCAAATACATCAATTCCATCAACGGAGACATCTTTCATATGTTACTGTCAGAAAAGCATATTGGCGAAGCAGTGTTGGATTGCGGGGATCGTCTAGTTAATCTTCATTTGGCAGATAGCAACCGTGATGCCTTGGGAAGGGGCGTTATCGATGTGGATACTGTCATTATGGCATCTTATCTGGTGGGTATGAATCAGAAAAACAGATTCTTAACCTTTGAACCGTTGGGTCCGAATCCAAATCCATACGTTTTATCCAATGAAAAGGGTGACACACAAATACTCGACAGCCTGGTCAATGATTCTGTAGCTTACTTTAAAGAAAGAGAAGCCTATGTCCGTAATTTGTAAAGGAGTGAAAGAATGAAAATCGGATTTCATACAGATGCCTTTAATTCGGCAGTTTTTAGTTTTGAAAAAGCCTTGAACTGGGCAAAAGAAAATGATGTTCATTTTATTGAATGTGGGGTTATCGAAGGCATATCGTGGATACACGGTCTGGGTTATTTCCCTCATATCTCTTTAAGTGAAGATCCACTGGTTATTCGTAAACTAATGGAAAAATACGATGTGCAATTCTCTCAAATAGATGCAGCCTACCCACTTTCAGGAGAAGACGGCTTTTTCTACGGAACACGTTATGTTCTCGAATCCATGAGATGGGCAAAAATAAACGGATGTCAAAACATCGCTACAACTGACGGACTTAAGAAACCTGATAACCTCACAGTTGAAGAATCTTTGGA
>CAYOFT010000185.1:0-3737 GCA_964403295.1 uncultured Thermotogaceae bacterium
TTCTTGGCATATTTTTTCGTTTCTTCCGCTAAATCTGACTCAGGCACTATTTTGTTGATTAAGCCTATGTCCAAAGCTTTCTTTGCATCAATAATATCTCCGGTCATGATTAATTCAAGGGTTCTTTTCCTGCCCAGGCTTTTTAAAAGCGGAACGGCAGGTCCCATACAAAACAGGCCAACATTAATTGCGGTTGCACCAAATTTAGCCGTATCACTTGCAATAGCCAAGTCACATGCAGCCACAAGCCCGATGCCATTGGCTACTGCGATTCCGTGAATGGATGCTATGACTGGTTTGGCCATTTTAGCGATGGTTATATTCATTTCTTCCATCAGTCTAACCCAGTCCAAATAGTCTTTCATTGGTTTTCCGTCGACATAATTGACATCTATTCCTGTACAAAAGTTTCTTCCTGTTGCATTAATAACGATTACATGAACCTCTGAATCCTTATCCATTTCTCTTAATGCAGCATTTAGCTCTGTTGCCATTTGTATGTTAAAGGTGTTGTTTGCCTCGGGTCGATTTAATGTAATCGTGCCAATCTTGTCTTGAACCATTGTTATTACTGTTTTGAAGTTCATTACTTACCTCCTAAGTTTATTTATACATTTTTTTCTTTCCCATACGAATATTCCTTCTAAAAAAAAGGGCGGGGCAGCATTAGCTAAACCCCAGGATTTAGTTGTCTTTCTTTTTTATTATAGCATTTTGATTATTTTTGCTATATTTTATAAAAACGAAAAAAAATGATAAAATTTGATGATTTGAAGGCGGTGGGATATGAAGTTGAACAGAACGTTAATCTTTATGACAATTATTTTCTTACTCCTTAGCTCTTTAATGTTGGGGGCGGACTCTGAAGGAATGAAAAAGATAAGGGAATCGGGAGAACTGCGCATTCTCATGGCTAAAGATGATTGGTGGCCTTTCTTTTATACGGATGCAACAGGAGAATTATCGGGAATCGATATTACTGTCGCTGAAAAGATTTGTGAAACCCTTGGCGTTCAACCGGTGTTTATCCGAAAAGATAGCTTTAACCAGCTGGCTTCTTCATTAAATGAAGGTGAGGGAGATGTGATCATCTCCTATTATTCCTATACCCCCCAAAGAAATATTGATGTTTTTCTCACCAGCTCTTACATCAACAGTGCTGATAGTTTGCTGATCAACAACCGCGTGCTGGAAAACATCAAGCGAGAAAATCCCGTCATCTCTCCCGAAAAATTGATGAAAGCATTGGATGAAGAACACTTTAAAATTGGAACGGTCAGTGGAACCTCACATGAACTATGGGCACATGAACTTTTTAAAACGTCTACTATTAATCTTTATGAGCCATCTCAAATAGAAGAAATGTTAACGGACAAGAAAATTGATGCCTTTTATTTTGATGAGCTCTGGATGAAATTTTTTCTAACTATGAACCCGGAATTCTATCTGAATTATAGTTTATACACCCTCAACAAAGCCGATCGTATTGTTGTAGGCGTTTCCCAGGAGAATCAGTCGCTTTATCACTGGCTAGAAAACTATATTACCACCAACCTGAACATGGATCAAATCATCGACGAGATGTATGTAGAATATTCTAAAGGTATCACTGATTATATCGTCAAAGAAGAAGATATTAAACCCGTTATCGGAGATCCCTGGCGCTATATGGTCCTTATTCTTATACTGGCAGTGGGCTTTGTCCTAATTTATTTCACGCAAAAAAAACAGGAAAAAGACAATCGACAAAACTGGCTATTCAATTTCTGGACCATCATCTTTTCCATGATAACCGGACTCTACTGCGGTGCGGTTTTCCCTTCCATGGTCGATTTTTTGAGTCCTTTTGGGGATATTTTCTTCAATTATCTCCTTTTATTCGGAATTCCCATCCTGTTCTTTGTCGTCGTGATCAATTTCATCAAACTGATGATGAAAATGGACGGCATGCGTTTTTTCTTTAAATTCATGAGAATACTCTTGATCATGTTTCTTATCGGGTCCCTAATCGGAGTTCTTGTAGGGGTTTTTGGACAACCCGGAAGTAATTTGTCAAAAGAAAACCGACAGCGGTTAGCACAAGCCATGCAGGAAAGTTCCCAGGAGACAGTGAATGAAACTGTCGATATTTCTCCGGAAACTTTATTTTGGAAGCTGCCCAATACGATGATCCAAGACAGTCTTCTTAGACCCTTTTTGGAAAATCAGACCCTTGCCATCCTTTTCTTTGCCATCCTGTGCGCCTTTGGATTGAAATTTCAGACCTCTGAAAGACGGGAGAAAGTCATCAACGCCTTTGAGACGCTTAATGAGCTGTTTATGTTTCTCTTTAAGCTTTCGTACTACGTTTTGCCTTTTGGCCTTTTTGCCTTAATGCTCCCACAAGCCAGGTTGTTTATTGAAGATGCCGGGATGCTCTCAGCCTTTTTAAAATTCACTCTATGTCAATTTGTGATTCTGTGTATTTGGTTTGTCATTTCAGTTTCTATTGGAAGTTACAAGACAAAGGTCAATCCCTGGAAATACCTTCAGATGATCAAGAAACCTACTTTGATTCTTTTTTCGCTCATGTCAACAATTGCAGCGATCCCGCCGGCACTTGAAGTCTGTGACAAATACCCCCAGTTTAACGATGAACAGATTAAGGGAACACTGCCGCTGATTTTAGTCATGCTGGTGCCATCTATGGCCAGCACCTTTGCTATAACGACTATTTTCTTAATACAGCTCACCGGAATTGAAATTGCCCTGATGCAATACATTTTCATCCTGATTGGTTCCGTTGGGGCAGCCCTTGCCACCATAGGCGTTCCCGCACCAGTTGATCTGTTCGCCATATCCATTGTTGCTTCACCCTTTGGCATACCCGTCAGCCAAGCTGTTTTCTTCCTCCTCCCTTGGACACTGACCGCTGCCAGATTTGAGTTGATTTATTTCACAATGCTGGATTTTGGAGTGGTTCAGTTTTTTAAAACAAAAGAAAAGGTTATGATTAAACCGGAAAAAGATCCCTTGAGTTGATGATACAATATTAGAAAATCAAATAGAAGGAGTAAAACGATGAAGAAGATTAGAACGTGGTTTTTATCCGGATTAAGTGTGATTCTTCCCATAGGGTTGACCTTTTTTGTGTTATCGAGACTGTTTTATTTCCTGGATGGCATACTTCAGGAATGGGTGACTCGACAATTTGGTTATGAAGTTCCTGGATTAGGCTTAATCATGGTTGTGTTGATAGTATTAGTCGTTGGTATGATTACTTCAAACTTCTTGGGTAAAAAAATCGTAAAATTCGGAGAAACCGTCTTAGGCAAAATCCCATTCATCAAAACCATCTTTAACCCGATTCGAGAGATTGTCAGTAACCTGTCCGCCAATAAATCCGGGACTTTTAAACAAGTCGTTTTGATTGACTTTCCCATGCAAGGCACAAAAAGTATTGGATTTATCACATCGGATCAAATGACTGTGAATGACGAAAAGAAAATGGCTGTATTTATTCCCACCACACCGAATCCAACCAACGGATTCTTGATTATTGTTGAAAAAACAGCCGTTGAGGTATTGGATGTGACGGTTGAAGAAGGGTTGAAAATGATTGTCTCCATGGGGAGTGCCATGTGTAGGAATTTCACCACCATCGACTCTTAACCTACTTTATAAAACCGCTTTTTAACGCTTGTATACTTTATATTCTTTAAAAAATGAAATGACAACTATTCAGCAGGCCCTAATTA
>CAYOFT010000186.1:0-3711 GCA_964403295.1 uncultured Thermotogaceae bacterium
TCAAATGATAATTTTAGTTTGTCTATCTCAATTAGGTTTTTCATCTCAGCACCTCATTAATTTCGCTTGGTCGTGGGATCCAAAGCGTCTCTTAAACCATCGCCTATGAAATTGAAACCCAAAACGGTGAACATGATGGCCAGTCCGGCAGATGTGGAAATCCAAGGGGCTCTGAGCAAATAGGCACGACCGGCAGCGATCATGGAACCCCAGTCGGGACTTGGAGGCTGTACGCCTACACCCAAAAAGCTTAAAGTTGCACTGGCAATCAGCGCTGTGGGCATCATGATACAGATCATGATAATGGCTGTGGGGATGGCGTTGGGCATAACGTATTTCATGATAACCGAGAAAGTGGATTCCCCTATGGAATAAGCCGCTTCCACATAATCGGTCTCCTTAATACTCAATATCTTACTTCGGACCATTCTGGCGTAAGTTGTCCATCCCACGATGCCCAAAGCGATAACCACGTTCAACAGCCCCTGTCCCATAATCCCGGCAATGGCCATGGCCAATATGACGACCGGAAAGGAGCGCAAGATGTCAACAATACGCATGGTAACGATATCGATTGCCCCCCCGAAAAAGCCGGACAAGATACCCAGAATGATACCAATGGCACCCTCAAAGAGAATGATCAGCACACCGATTAATAAAGCGATTCTTGAACCGTAAAACAGTCTCGTAAGTACGTCTCTGCCAAGTTCATCCGTTCCCAGCCAGTGTTCCGCTGAAGGCGCCTTCAAACGGTTGAAAGGATCCGTGTCCAGTGGATCATACGGGGTCAACAAAGGCGCAAAGATGGCAATGAAGATTACGATGCTCACGATGATAAAACCAACCAATGCCAGTTTATTCTTCTTAAAACGGGACCAAACCAATGACATCTGACTGGATTTCTTTCTTTTCAAGTTGGAAATGTCCTCTTTTATCTTTTCATAGACTAATTCATTATTTTCCATCCGTCTCACCCGCCTGTCCTGATTCTTGGGTCTACGACCGAGTAGACAATATCTGCTGCCAGATTAGCCAGAACGACAGCAGCTGCAATGATGAGCAGAATAGCCTGTACAACCGGGAAATCACGGGCCAAAACGCTGTTGACCAACAATGAGCCCATCCCTCCCCAGGAGAAAACAACTTCCACAACGACTGATCCGCCAATGATCCAGGGCAGTCTCAGGGCCAGCATGGTGATAATGGGAATCAAAGCGTTTCTTAAAGCGTGTTTCCAGACCACAACACCATATTTTAGACCCTTGGCTTTGGCCGCTTTGACATAATCCTGGTTTAAGACTTCCAGCATCTCCGCTCTCATGGGTCGGGCAAACCAGGCTTCCTGCTGTAGTCCGATGGTCAGAACCGGCAGAATAATCGAAGCGAACCCTGTCATGCCCGCGATAGGAACCCACCCCAATTTTAGGCCAAAGATGTATAGGAATAAAATCCCCAGCCAGAATGTTGGTATGGAGAGCCAAAACATAGCCTGGAAGGTTGAGAAGTAATCCAGCCAGGAGTTACGACGTAATGCCGCAGCGACACCGAGAAAAACGCCTACGGTAACCGCAATCAGCAAACCACCTCCCGTCAGGATAAGCGTTGGGCGTATCCTTTCTTTTATTAAATCGTTAACCGATCGGTTATAACGGATGGATGTACCCAAATCCCCTTTAAATACGTTGCCCACCCAAGTGAAATACTGAATGTGCAGCGGTTTGTCCAAATTGTATTTCGCCCTGGTAGCTGCTACATTTTCCTCTGTCGCATAAGGACCCAGCATGATCTTGACCGGATCCCCCTTGCTTAAATGAAGGATCAGAAAGGCGATAAGCGTTACACCGAATGCCGTAATAACAGTACGGATGAACTTGTTTATCCAATACTTCTGTTTCTTCGACATAATTGCCTCCTCATAAGATGTAATAATATGATAAAAAAATTTTTATGAAATTGTGATTCTGTGCTGCTGACGAAGTGTTTTTTGTTTTTTATAGTATAGCATATTTGCAAGGGCAGTATTATAAGGAAATAATCACAAATGTAGGGGCAACCCTTGTGGTTGCCCGGGAAAAAATTAGGGTACCCACAAGGGGCACCCCTACAAATGGTGAAGCGTATGCCATTCAAAGAATGGGCACATACACAAATTCAAACCCCCAAAGGTTTCTTTTTAATATCCATCTCACTATCGGGAAGAAACCCCCATTGGAGGCAGGTGTAATAATCCGAAACGCGGAAATCGAATTGAATGTGTTTTTTGAATACATTATATATAGAGTAGTATGGTTTTTCGACTTTATCGAATTTCTTTTCATATTTAATATAGGTCTTATTATAGGTGGATGGTGTGGAAATGATCGGTAAACATGCAGTATTCTTCATTTCCGAAAGCATTTCCTGACCTTTTTCATCAAATCCCAACACTCTGATGTATTGAGGTCCATATTCCTGTGCCTGCTTGACTTCAGGTGCTGTAAGCTCGAAAAGAAAATACAACAACAATCGTTGTAGCCTTGTATAGGTGAATCGTTTGGTTTTAACCGCCAACAACAGTTCATCCAATGTTTGGGCCGACATTGAAAAGTTCGAAAATCTCAAGTCTAATCCCTCGGTAAAACCGTAATAGCGTTTGATGTGATCACGCGTCAACGCACGGAATTTGTTTAGGAGCGTAATTTCTAAATCACTTAGATTTGGGGTAATGCGTTTGAAATCTCTGTCTTTGATGATTTTCCAAACATTTTCAGGAACATTTTTTTGGATTTTCTCAATTTCTCCCTGAAAAAATTCCTTTCGGATGGCCGTGGCACTGGACAGGTTTTCCAGAATTTCTTCATCATGGTAGGAAGAACCGATACGTTGAATGCAATCTACTGAGATGGATGATCGTGTCTTTTTTAACGCCTTTAAATATTCAAGTCCCAAAATATCGTTGGAATTGGAAAGCACATCCAACACACCGGGTTTTCCCGAATGTTCCAGCAACTCATTTAAAGCGTATTTTCTGGCATTTGGATGGGAAAAGCCTCTTTTCATGTACTTCGCTTCTATTTCAGATAAAGTGTATTCGTTTTCCACCAATATTTTTGCCGTTTCCTTCAGTAATTCAATATCACCGGATTCGCTTCCAAAAACAAGACGGTCACAAAGCCCGGTTCGCTCAAGCAAGTTAACAGCACCTGATGCAAATCCCCCGGCATCCTGAAAGGCAAACAAAGCCGGCAATTCGATGACCAGATTAACGCCGGAGTCCAAAGCCATCTTAGTTCGAACCCATTTATCCGTAAACGCCGGTGTCCCCCTTTGAACAAAGTCGCCGCTCATGACAGCCATCACATGTGTCGCCTTTGTCAAATGTAGTGACTGCTCCAAATGATATTTATGCCCGTTGTGAAACGGATTGTATTCAACGATTAAGCCAAGGGTATTTATTCGGTATCACCTCATCATAAAGGGCAATTCGTGAATTCCCCCTTCAAAAATGTCATGTTTGTTTTATAACCCATTTTAATGAGGGTAACCACAAGGGTTACCCCTACAGTTTTTATTTGTTTCGATTAATTTGTACTTTGCATATACCGGCATGTTTTGTAGGGGCTCCCCTTGTGGGTGCCCGAACTCATTTTAGATAATCTTTCCCTTGATTTTAACATGTTCTTTCATGTATAATACACCGCGTTATTATCAATAAAGGGAGGAACAAACTGT
>CAYOFT010000187.1:0-3688 GCA_964403295.1 uncultured Thermotogaceae bacterium
TAAATGCCGCGAAAAGGGCAAAAGAGATTGGTATTGCTGATTTTTGTTTATGTGGCAATAAAGAACGAACCCTAGGGATTTTAAATGAGATCGGTGCCGACAGCTCTGACTTCAGACTATTTGATTGTTCCGATCCTATAGATGCAGCAATGAAAGCCGCACAGCTAGTCAAAGACGGTGAAGCACATACCGTAATGAAGGGTGGCATAAAAACGGGAAGTCTTCTGAAGATCTTGCTTCGCGATGAATATGGTTTCAAGACAGGAAAAACCATGAGTTTGAATGCAGTCTTTGAAGTACCCGGTTTTGAGCGTTTACTGATTCTCGCGGATCCTGGATTGGTTATCACCCCTACATTGGAACAAAAGGTTGACCTGATTAAAAATGCCATACAAGCTGCAAACGCTTTGGGAATAGAAATGCCTAAAGTAGGGCTTCTGGGAGCTGTTGAAACAGTTAATTCTAAAATGCCTGCAACAATGGATGCTGCGATTATTTCCAAGATGGCTGATAGAAACCAGTTAAAAGGTGCAATAGTGGATGGACCATTTGCTTTGGATAATGTGGTTTCAATGGAATCAGCTGAACATAAAGGGATAAAAAGTCCCGTTGCCGGTAAAGCGGATATTATGATTGCTCCTAATATTGAAGCGGGAAATATGTTGTACAAAGCACTGGTATTTCTTGCCAAGGCAAAACTTGCTACTTCCATCTTAGGAGGAAGTGTACCAATCGTTTTGACTTCCAGATCTGACAGTGATGAAACCAAGCTCAATTCCATTGCCTTTAATGTTTTGCTTTCGGAAGTGGTTAAATGAGCAGGAAAATTCTAGTTATCAATCCGGGTTCAACTTCTACAAAATTGGCTATTTTTGATGGAGAAAACGAATATCTCACCAAAACATTAAGACATAGTGCTGAAGAATTGGAGCCATTTGCGAAGATCGTTGATCAATATGAATTCAGGGAGAATATTATAAAGGAATTTTTAAAAGAATCCAAGCTACAAATAACCGATTTTGCAGCGATCATAGGTCGTGGCGGATTGGTTAGACCTATTCCAAGCGGTGTATATCAAGTTGATGAAACCATGTTGGAAGATTTAAGATCCGGAAAATATGGAGAACATGCCTCAAGCTTGGGAGCGATTTTGGCTTACGAATTGACGAAAGGAACGGATATTCCCAAATTTATCGCTGATCCTGTAGTTGTTGATGAAATGTGTGAATTAGCAAGATATTCCGGCGATCCGGCCATGAAGAGAGTGTCCATTTTCCATGCATTAAATCAAAAAGCAGTGGCCATGAAAGCTGCTCAGGAAATAGGCAAGCCCTACAATGAAGTCAATCTTATTGTGGTTCATATGGGTGGGGGAATTTCAATTGGGGCACATAAACTGGGAAAAGTTATCGACGTGAATAACGCTTTGGATGGTGATGGTCCTTTTTCTCCTGAACGTTCAGGAACTTTACCGCTTTGCAGTTTTATTGATTTGTGTTTTAGCGGGAAATACACGATGGATGAGATGAAAAAGAATTTGAAGGGAAAAGGGGGATTGGTTTCTTATCTTGGTATCAATGACGCTGTTGAAATCCAAAAAAGAATCCGGAATGGTGATCAAGAAGCTGAGCTTTATTATAAAGGGATGATTTATCAAGTCAGCAAATGGATTGGAAAGATGTCCGCCCCTTTAAGAGGAAAAATAGATGGGATTGTACTTACCGGTGGATTGGCTTATGACAATGATCATGTGGTGAAATGGATTAGTGACCACGTGGGTTTTCTGGCGAGAATTTTCGTCTATCCCGGTGGAGATGAAGAAGAGGCTCTTGCCTACGCCGCGCTAGGTGCATTAAATGGTAAAAGGCGTATCAAATCTTATGCTGAAGAGATATTATAAGGTTCTTGGTGAAAGCGCTTGAGCATTTTCAATTCCATTATGGAAAACAACAAACTGATTATCTTTTTCGGGATGTTTGGATCGGGAAAGACAGAATTGGCAATCAATACAGCATTAAAGGTTAAAGAGAACCATGAAAAAGTTTCTCTTGCGGACATCGACACTATTAGTCCTTATTTTAGATCCAGAGATGTGAAAGAACAGTTACAAGAGAAAGGAGTAGAAGTGATCACCCCTACTGAGCGATTAATGAGGGCGGATTTACCGATCATCGTACCGCAAGTAGGCGGTTATATACAAAATCCAATATATAAAAATATATTGGATGTGGGTGGTAATGATGACGGTGCAACGGTTTTGGGATCGTTGAATAATTTTATCAGAAACGTCAGTTATGTAGGACTGTTGGTTATTAACAAACATAGACCATTTGCCGATGATCCGGAAAAGATAAAAAAACAGATCAAATCATTAACAACAAAGGGCAGGATAAGGGCAGATTATTTGGTTAATAACACAAACTTGGCTGATGAGACAGATAACCAAGTTATTATGAGCGGTGAAGACTATATAACCGAGATTTCTGAAAAAACAGGTATACCTGTTCTATGCACGGTAGTAGAAACAGGCTTGGAAGTTGAAACGCAATATCAAAAATTTACTATAAAGAGATTTATGAAACCCCATTTTTAAGTTTGATAGAAAAATTAAGAGGGAGGTTAGAAGATGCCCAGAAGAGCATATATTGAGATTGATGAGGAAAGGTGCAAAGGTTGCGGATTGTGTATCAACGCATGTCCACAAAAGGTCATTTCTTTCTCTGAAGGATTTAACATGAAGGGATACCATCCAGCCCAACCGGATGATCCGGAGGGTAAATGCATCGGATGTGGTTTTTGCTATATGACCTGTCCAGATACTTGCATCAAAGTTTATAAAATCACACAAGATTGAAATTAAATGAAAAAGAGTGAGGTGAAAGCATGGCTAACGATAAAATAATGATGAAGGGTACCGAGGCAATGGGAGAAGCGGCAATCAGAGCAGGTTGTACATTGTATTTTGGTTACCCTATAACACCACAAAGTGAGCTTCCTGAGTATATGTCTCGAAGACTCCCTGAGATTAATGGTACTTTTCTTCAGGCTGAAAGTGAAGTTGCAGCCGTTAATATGGTTTATGGAGCGGCCTGTACGGGTACCAGGGTTATGACTTCCACATCATCACCTGGTTTTTCATTGATGATGGAAGGTGTTTCTTACATTGCAGGAGCAGAATTGCCTGCTGTATTCATTAATGTTGTTCGAGGAGGTCCAGGTCTTGGAGATATTCAGCCGGCACAATCGGACTATTTTCAAGGAACCAAAGGTGGTGGACACGGTGATTACAGACTCATCTGTTTAGCACCTTCCACATTACAGGAAGCGGTTGACCATATTGGCTTGGCTTTTGAGCTGGCTGACAAATACAGAACACCTGCGTTGATTATTGCTGATGGTATGCTTGGACAAATGATGGAACCGGTGACACTCCCTGACTTTTCAAAGAAAAACTTAAAATCAGTTCACGAAGATTGGGCTTTAAGAGGAACCAACGGAAGAGAAAAGCATATGGTAACCTCTTTCGATATCGATCCTGTGAAGCTTGAAAAGATGAATGAACGGTATCAGACAACTTATAAAAAAATTGAAAATAATGAAGTCAGAGTTGAAGAATATATGATGGAAGACGCTGAGTATGCCTTTGTGGCTTACGGTACCATGGCCAGAATTCTTAAGACGACTATAA
>CAYOFT010000188.1:0-3671 GCA_964403295.1 uncultured Thermotogaceae bacterium
ACAAGGAAAATGAAGGCTATGAGGCCGTAAAGATGCTTAATCAAAGGATTCAAGGTAAAAGAAAAAACACAAAAAGAAAGATTTTAAAAGTATCCCTTGTTATCCGTGAAACTTGAGTTGAAATTAACAATCAACCAGCAGCCGCATCTTTGCTGTGTTTTTCTCTAAAAGCTCTCACTTTATCTGCGGCATGGCCGTATATTTCTTCCAGTGAAAGTGCTTCACCGCTAACAGATCTTCCAAAAACCATATAATGCTTGATGACTTTCAGTTCAAACCATTGATAGACACCGTTCATGGTATCGTTCATGGCGCTGATACTGGAGAGCTCCATCTTTTTATAACCCAGCCGTTTCAGATTTTCTCTCAACTTCAGGATTAAAAAGGCTGGAACACCTTGTTTTTGGAATTCTTTGATCACAAAAAGGATGACGCCCCTTGCTATTTTAGTCTCTTTTTTAGATTTTAAAATGTGATACCAACCAGTTGGAAGAATCTTCCCATTGGCCCGTTTGATCCCATTGTTAATGTCCGGCACTGCCAGAATAACCCCTACCGGTTTGCCATTCTTTTTCGCAATGATTCCCATTCCCGGATCGATGACAATTTTCAATTCCTTCACCATTTCCCCAATCTCGTCCTTGGTGGGTGCTACCAAATCTTCTTCCCAAATATCCGGATAAGATTCGTTCATGATGGTATAAACATCTTCAATGACCTGTTTTGTATGTTTTTTTGTAGTTAAATTGACTTGTTCTGCACTATAACCTTTTTTTTCAAATATCTCCTCACAAATGACCGCACCCAGTTGATCTTCATTCATTTGATTTGCTTCTTCTTCAGAATATTTCCCATAGAGTGTGGCAACTTTTTTCATCATTTGGAGACTCTTTTTGGGAACAGGACTTTCCAGATTATGTTCGTATGCCCAATATTCCAGGTATTTGTCATATTCATCAAAAAAACGCTTGTAGTATTCATGATGATAGGGCATCAAAACAGCCGGCGGCTTTTCATATCCTTCTATAAGCAAACCTCTGTAATCGTCTCCGTTTGTGGGAGATACGGGCCCCTTTAGATAAACCATCCCGTGATCTTTTGCCCACTTTAAACACGTATCCAAAAGGGTTTTCGCCACCGATTCATCGTCAATGGATTCAAATAAGGTAAAGTAAGCGTGTTGATACTCTTTTCTTTTATTCAATACTTCTTCTATACCAACAGCAACTCTGCCGACCACCTGATCGTCCTTTAAGGCGATAAACAATTCATGAGGTCCATTGTCAAATATCAGGGAGCCCTCTCCTTTTGCCAGTTTTTTGGCATCTCTGTTGAACATGGGTATCCACTTGTCAGTGTCTTTGTACAACTCATGAGGCAATCTTAAAAATGCTTTTCTTAATGCTGGGGTGGTCACTTTTTTTATCTCGATCATTGTTCATTTACCTTCTTTCTCTTTTTTTTGCCTTCTTTATTATAATAATAATAGTAATTTGAATGTTTGTTAGAGATTCCGTTGACGACAAAACCAAGCATGGTTGCTTTGGAATTGCTGAGATTACCCATGGCAATTTTAAAGGCGGGTCGTATGGTTTGATTGAGCATGGTAATCATGACAACACCGTCGATTTTCCCCGCAAAGATATTGACATCGGCAGCAGCCATAATAGGTGGTGTATCAATGATGACCCGGTCATATTTTTCCCGTAATTTAGTAAAGACCTCTATGGTCTTTTTTGATGCCAACAGGGCCGTTGGATTGGGCGGGATTGGGCCAACCGGCAATACATCAACCGTATCGTGGACATTCACAATTAATTCTTCCAAGGGTGTTTGCTGGGTATAATAGTTCACAATTCCTTTTTTATTGGTGGGCAGATTAAAGAATTTTTCTATCCGCGGGCGTCTCATATCCATATCCAGAACCAGTACTTTCTCCCCATTTTGGGAAAGGATGTTGGCCATATTGCCGACAAACGTTGTTTTCCCCTCTGCAGGTCCTGCGCTGGTTACCGCGATAATTTGTGTCTTTTCAGGTTTCATATACAGGATGTTGTTGGCTGCCATTTTGATAGCCTCCGACTCCGGTGAAGTGGGATCAAAATGAGTAATCATTTCTTTGCCTTCCGTGGTCTTAAACTTTGGAATTCTTCCTACGATGGGGATTTTATTATGAACCAATCGCTCGATTTCCTCTTCTGTTCTAATCGTTTTATCAGCATATTCTACAATAAATATCACCAATATTCCCAGGAAAAGGCCCAGTACTCCACCGATAGCCAAGGTAAGCTTCTTATTGGGACTGGATGCTCCAAGAGGGATCTGGGCTTGATCGACGATATAAGAATTGCCCACGACAGACGCTTCGGCTATCTTTGCCTCTTCCATCTTTTTAGAAAGGAGGGTAAATAATTCTTCGTTAAGTGCCTTTTCCCGTTCGAGTTGTACCAAGTCCTGTTCAATCTTTGGCAGTTCCCAGAGTCGTTGTTCATAAATCGCCCTGGCTTCTTTCACCGCTTCAAGGTTTGCCTGAGAAAGCAGCAAATCAATTTCATTTTTAGTGATATCTGCCAGGAGTTGGCTGTATAATGGATTATCCGATCTTTGTTGACTGGAAACAATCTGTGTAACCTCTTCAGAGAGTTCTTTCTCGGTTTCCTGAATCACCCTTTTTTGCTGGATAATTCTGGGATCCGTTGACGGGTACATCTCTTCAAAGGAAGCCAAATCAATCTTGGCGTTGGTCAGTTTGCTTCTTAGTTGCTGGACAAGAGGGTTGATTGAAATTGTTTCCGAAGTGATCATTTCAGCATCCGTTTCTTCTAATTTTTCTTTAAGCGTTTCAATGGAATTCTGAGTGGTTTTGACACTCATGGCATATTGATCTATTTGGGTATCGTACTTAGAAAACATGTTGAGCAGATATTCGGCTTGTGTACTGAGATTGAATATTCCTGTTTTTTCCTTATATTGTCGGATCGCCAATATGGCTTCGTTTAAATCCTTTTCTGCTACAGGTAGTTGTTTTTCCAGAAATTCCCTTCTTACTTTTAACTCCCGTTTGGCATATTCCTGAAGTTGATTGTTATAGACTTCAGCCAATGTTGAGGCGATATTTTTGGCCAATTCAGGTGAGAATATTTCAACCGAAATTTCAACAATCTGAGTGTTTTTAACCGGTGAAACGGAGATATAGTCCCCTCCTGACAGTTTGTTTACAGCTACCTGAAGCAGTTGCTCATCTGTAAGTTTCTTCCGGGATTCACTGTCTTTCTCGATCAAGATATCAATCAAATTCAGTCGCTTAACCACTTCTTCCAAATTCGTTTTACTTTTAATCAATTCGATTTCCGTGGAAATATCACTACCGCCGGATAAACCACCAAAACCCTCTGAAAAGATGCTGGAAACGGAAGAAGATTGTGAAGACGGGTTCACCTTGATGGTTACAGAAGAAGTATATTGGGGAACTGCAAAATAGAGATAGCCGGCCGTTATGATTACCACGATAACAACGGTGAAAAAACCCCACCAGAATCTTCGTTTCAACATGAAGAGAATATCTTCAAGGGATAATTCCATCTCTCCCTGATCTGCAGAATAGTCATTATATTGATCAGTCAATGTATAGCCTCCTAAAATTCCATCATCGATAACGTTTCAAAATCAAT
>CAYOFT010000189.1:0-3646 GCA_964403295.1 uncultured Thermotogaceae bacterium
CTTTTTGCTGGAATCTCTTCTTGCTCAAGTTCACCCGCCATCACTAATTGACGATATTTCCCGCTTGGGATTTGCATGAGACTGTTATGAGTTCCCTTTTCAACTATTTTACCTTCCTCGAGGAAGTATATGCAATCAGCATTTTTAACCGTCGAGAGTCTGTGTGCAATCACCAGTGTTGTCTTCTTTTTCATTAAACTGTTCAAGGCGGCTTGGACGATCTTTTCGGACTCGCTGTCAAGAGCACTCGTGGCCTCGTCTAAAAGCAATACGGCTGAATCACTTAAAAAAGAACGCATTAAAGCGATACGTTGCCTTTGACCACCGGACAGATTAGCGCCCGATTCATCAAGGGTAAAGTCATATCCTTTATCCAACGCTTCGATGAAATCGGAGGCATAGGCCATTTGTGCGGCTTCTTTCATTTGCCCATCATCAAAACGTTCGCAAACGGCTTCAAGATTATTTCTGATCGTTCCCGAAAAAAGGAATGCGTCTTGGGGGACATATGTGAATAATTGCCGCCACTGAATCAAACTACTGGTGTAAAGACTTTTTTGAGAGCAATAGATGTTCCCCTCACAAGGCTCATATAAACCAAGAAGCAGTTTGAAAAGGGTTGTTTTCCCGCTTCCGGATGGGCCTACAAATGCGGCTGTTTCTCCTTCAGGGATGTGAAAACTTATTCCTTGCAATAGAGGTTGGCTGCTTTCAGGGTATGAGAACACAAGATTTTCGACCCCAACACCTTCTTTGAGTTCTAATTGCGAGGGTGAGCTCCCTTCTTTCTGCGCTATTTCAGCCGGTTCTTCACTTATATCCATAATCTCCATCAAGCGTTCAACACCGGCAAGTCTTCTCGTGATTGCGGAAAATACCCTGGTTAATGCGGTAAAAAGGAAAGAGACCCCGTTTTGTAATTGTATGATGACTACAAGAGTTGTTAGATAAGCCGGGTCTTCTATGGCTCTAAACCCACCGATTATGATTACAATCAAAGCGCTCCAAAACGAAATCTGGTCTAAAGATTCTCGGGTGGCTTCCAACGTGTTTCTGTGTATGCTTGATTTTCTTAATTCTTCAGAGCGATTCCAGATTTTATCCTGAATCCATTGGGCAAGATTGAAATAACGTATTATTCTTTGCCCCTGCACCAATTGGGTGAAAATATCCAAAAAGGAGGCCTTCCGTTGCTGTACACGTTGGCTTGATTTTCTCAGTTTCTTTATCAGTGGGATATTGAGCAGGAGTATGACTGTTGAAATGGTAAGGATGATGAGTGCCATCATCCAATCGAGTATGAAAATAGTGACACAGCTTCCCAGTCCGAGAAAGAACATGGCCGACAAATCTTGAAAGCTGTCTCTGAATAGATTCATACCCTCGTTCAAGTCGTTACTGAAACGCGAAATCAATTCTCCCGAAGGGTATTTTTGATGGGTGATTAATGGTGTATTCAATATCCTGGAAAAGAAAGTGCTTCTAATGTCTTCTTCCACATGTACTGTGCTGCTTAGAAGCGCCTTGACAGAAAAATAAAGCAAAATCGTACCGGCACTAATCATGATAATGAAATTCAAAATGGTACGGACAAGCAGTTCTTGATTCATTTCAACCATGCTTGAGGTAAGGTCTCCAAGGATAAACGCCATATAGGCATTTAAGACAAAATTCATCAGGCCCAGACCGATCACTCCGAATAGATACTGGTATTTATAGGGTTTTAAAAACACGAAAAATGATTTCAACGTTTTCATCAGCATTCCTCCTCAAGGCACTGTGAATTGTACAGGTCTGCATAGCGTCCCTTTTGAGAAAGCAAACTTTCGTGGCAGCCTTCTTCCACGACCGTTCCATGATCGAGCACGAGGAACCTGTCCATAAAATGAAGGGGTTTTATTCTGTGCGCAATCATAATAATCGTTTTTTCGATGGGTAGGTTTTTAACCGTTTCGATGATTAACGATTCCGTCTCGTTGTCCAAAGCGCTGGTTGCCTCGTCCATAAGTATCATGGGTGCCTTTTTCATTAAGGCGCGTGCCACGCAAACCCTTTGTCGCTGACCTCCCGAAAACCGCACACCCAATTCACCTGCAGAGGTATTGATTCCCATTGGTAATTGATTTACAAACGAACTCACTTGCGCTTGAGAAATGGCTGTGTTAATCTGTTCATCATAACCATCCAAGTTGCCTAATTGAATATTCTCTTTTATCGATGTATTCATTAGAAAAGGCTCTTGCACAACGACCGCTATCTCTTTTCTGAGAGCTTTAAGATTCCACTCTTGAGCAAGCGTGTTTCCCAGCGTTATTGTTCCCTTTTGTGGGGAATATTCGCCCAGTATGAGTTTGAACAGCGTTGATTTTCCACATCCACTGCTTCCAACAACAGCGATTCGTTCTCCCCGTTTGATTGAGAAGCTGACATCTTGCAAGGCCCATTCCGTTTGTCCCGGATAGGAAAAATAAACGTTCTCAAACCGAATCAATTCTTCCTGATCCATCTTGCCTTGATGACCATCTTCCCTTTCAAGCTCCAGATTCAGCAGTTTAAGGAGTCTTTTACCGCCTGCCAGGCCTGCCTTTACCTTCCCGAGAAGCATAGGTAATTCCTGCAACGGGAAGGAGATGTAATTGAGAAGTTGTATAAAGGCAAAAAGCAGCCCGATCGTAATTTGACCTTGTAAGACGAGGTATCCCCCAAATCCGAAAACAACAAGAAAGGGGAGAAAGGAGATGGTGAGACCGAATACCGTTAAGAAAATTTCTTGTTTAATTCTTTTAAAAGTATGAATGCTCCATTGAGTTTGAAGGTTTTTGAACCGATTCATGAAGAAAGACTGCATGTTAAAGGCCCTTATAATTTCCGCTCCCGCCACACTTTCCTTGGCTTGCTTATTGATATCACCCAGTGATTTTTGAGCTGCATTTGCATATTTCTCAACAGGTGCGCTTAACAGCACAGAAAAGATTATGATGACCGGCAAAGAAGCCAGTACGACAATTGTAAGGAGCCAATTGTTATAGAAGAGATAAATTAACGCAAACACGGCCGTGGCGATTCCACCGATGAGTGCAAATATGTCTTTCTGAAGCATTTCCTGTAAGAGGTTGAGATCGTTGGACATACGTGACAACAAGTCCCCCGAATGATTTTG
Organism: uncultured Thermotogaceae bacterium; assembly: GCA_964403295.1. Lineage (GTDB taxonomy): Bacteria > Thermotogota > Thermotogae > MWEM01 > MWEM01 > JASUTC01. The sequence continues at coordinate 3,161 of CAYOFT010000189.1, forward strand.
ATGCATCGTGTAGTCGGTTGCGTGTGCAATCCTTTTAGAAACAGCTCTTTGAAGAAATGCGCTTAATCTGTCGGAAAACTGTGTGGCCAGATATTTCCAAAGAAAAATGGACAAAACACTACCGCCAAAGACCAACAAGGTGATGAAAACAGCTGGTAAAAAATCTTCGCGGCTCTGTTTGACCATAGTATCAATCAATTCGGCCATCATGTGACCTTCAGCCACTTTCAACACGGAACAAACGATAACAAAAATAATAGTCGGGACAAAAAGGTACCACTTCTTTTCGATCAATCTCCAAACGGAACTGTTGTTTTTCTTCATTATCAACCTCTTCTTTTTTATGTTTTTATACAGCTGAAGTGATTATACAATAGGGGCTTGTTTTTGGCAATCCCCGAAAAACTCATCGATTATATAGGACCCGCTTATAATATCACTTTCAACAAACTTACTTTTTATTATTTGAAAGGACTTGACAAAACA
>CAYOFT010000190.1:0-3644 GCA_964403295.1 uncultured Thermotogaceae bacterium
TAAACTCATACCAACCAATCAAAGACTTATACACTTTATGTTAAAATATATGTGTTGATCAGATAAATGAGATTTATTTAAAATTCTTCGATGAAAAGGTGAGATGAGAAAAATAAAGACTAATTTCAAATTTCTGATTTTTGCATTAATCATCATCAGTTCCGTTGTCACGATTTTCATTTTGTTTAATACATTTCAAGCTGAAAAAATGAACATTTATGAGGAAAACATTAAAGTGCTTGAAAGTCAATACAAGTCACTTCTTTTGCCGTATGAAAATTTTGCCAAATATATATTTGAGAGAGAAATCAATCAGGAATGGATTAAGTTGCAAATTAAGACTGCCAAAGATTATCCTGAAAAAAGAGATTTGGTAAGAGATAGCCTTTATAATTATTACAATCAGTTTTATGAACTGCTCTCGGAATTTAATTTCAGACAACTTCATTTTCACCTTCCCGGAGCCATTAGTCTTTTAAGAATGCACAGGCCTGAAAAATATGGTGATGATTTGACGAATATTAGAAAATCCATTACGTTAGCTGCTGAAACGGGAAAATTTGTTAAAGGGTTTGAAGAAGGTAGGATTTTCAACGGTTATCGAATGGTTTTTCCATTATATCTGTCTGAGGAATTCCTGGGGACGGTGGAGATCAGTATTTCTTTCAAAACGGTTTGTCAGGATTTGGCGAATGAATTTGATAATCCCTTCCACTTTGTTATTCATGAAAAGGTGGTCAGGGATAAGGTATTTGAAACAGAATTAAGTAATTATGAAGAAACGGAATTTATCGATCATTATTTATATGACAAGGAGATACATGACAGTATGATGGCTTTGTCTGAAGTTTTTGGTATTCCTTGCGAAACCATCAACGAAAAACTCTCTGATCAATACCCCTACCAAGTAGCTCACGGAGAAAGTTTTGCTTTGCACACAAATATTGACGGTTTAGAATATTCTGTGGTGTTTTTAAGTGTACAGAATTTTGAAGATGAAAAAGTCGGGTATTTGATCTCATTTAAAGAAGATAAAAAGATTGCTGCTATCATCAAAAAGTCCAACTTGACTATGTTTTTTGTCATAGCTATCTATACTTTGCTGCTAATTCTGATTTATTATATGTATCGTTCCAGAGAAAATGCCCTTATTGCCAACAAGGCAAAAAGTGAATTCCTAGCCAATATGAGTCATGAGATCAGAACACCCATGAACGGTATCTTAACCGCTGTGGAAATCATTCAAAAGACGGATAACGAGAAAAAACAAAGAGACTTTTTAAAGATCATCAAGGTTTCAGCGGATTCTCTGCTTCAAATTATTAACGATATCCTGGATTTATCAAAAATAGAAGCCGGGAAGCTTCAGTTGGAGGATATTCCCTTTGACTTAAGAGAGATTTTGGATGATGTCACCCAGTTGATCTTTCTTTCGGCTTCGAAAAAGGGTTTATCCAGTGAGTTAATCATAGAACAGGATGTTCCTCATTATATCAAAGGCGATCCGTTACGTTTAAAGCAAATTTTGCTGAATCTGTTAAGCAATGCCTTAAAATTCACCGAAAAGGGTACGATTCAGGTGATTGTCAAGCGAGAAGAAGATGAGACTAAGGAGCAGGAGAAGGTCGTCTTTTCCGTTAAAGACACCGGAGTGGGTATTGACGAGGAAAAACAAAAGATTTTGTTCAGGAAATTTTCACAGGCTGACTCCACAATCACCAGAAAATTCGGTGGTACGGGTCTTGGGTTGGCGATTAGTAAACGTCTTGTGGAAATGATGAGCGGTGAAATTGACTTAAAAAGTGAGACGGGGAAAGGTTCGGAGTTCTTTTTTCGTGTTCCTGTTAAAAGAGCAAACGATGAGGAAATTCAAACTTGCGAACTCCTAAAAAGTGAAGCAGGTCAAACTGAAGGAATATCTGAGACTTCTTTGAATGTGTTAGTTGCGGAAGATAATCAAATCAACCAGGCGATTATTAAAGAAGTCCTATCAGGATTTGGCTGGAACTATCAGTTGGTCAGTAACGGTAAAGAAGCCGTAGAAGCTGTAAAGAATAACAATTATGATGTGATTCTCATGGATGTGATGATGCCGGTTATGGATGGTTTGGAAGCGACTGAGCGAATAAAGGCATTACCGGAAAAATCAAAGATACCCGTTGTTGCCCTAACGGCAAGTGTTACTGAAGCCGATCTGCAAAAAGTCTTCCAAGCTGGTATGGATGCCTATATTCCCAAGCCAATAAAGATCATTGATCTCAAAAACACGATTCTAAACCTTATTTCCCCTGATCAGTGGCGGGAAGTTAGACGTGAATGCATAGACATGAAAGAAGTTAAAAAGCATATTGATGACATGGATTTGTATCAACAAACGATCATTCCCGTTTTCATCGATGATCTCCGGCAGAACCTCATCAATATGGAAAAAACCATTAAAGAAGGCAATCACGAACGAATCGCAGCCCTCACGCATGCTATCAAACCAGGTTGCCATTATGCTGGAGCAGTTGTTCTGGCGCAGAGAGTCGAAAAAATCGAGATGATGGCCAAGATGAATCAACCTATGGAAAAGATACAGTCGGCCTTTGAAAATTATAAAGCGGAATCGGAAAAGGTTCTAAGGTTTTTGGAGGAACGGTCTTAATAAATGGCTCAAAAAAGGAGTGAATTGATGAAAAAACTGTTGTACCTCATATTACCCCTTATCATTATCTTTACAATACACGAATACAATGATGTAGTCTACCATTGGCCATATAATATGCAGCCCCAAAATCCCGAGGAAGCTTATGTGGTGAAAAATGTGGATGGGGATACTATCAGGGTGAGGATTAACGGGAATGAGGAAACCATACGAATGATTGGCGTGGATACTCCGGAAACGGTTCATCCCAATAAACCGGTGGAGTTTTATGGGAAGGAGGCCAGCAATTTCACAAAATCCCTTTGTCCAACGGGATCAACGGTTTATTTGACCTATGATTGGGATCCCAGGGATAAATATGATCGATTGTTAGCTTATGTCTGGTACAAACGGGATGATCAATGGATTTTGCATAATCTCAATCTGATTGTCAACGGGTACGGTCATGCTTATACGGTATTTGCATTTGATGAGGAATATATGGCTTTATTCGTAAAAGCTGAACAGTATGCAAGGGAAAAAGGATACGGTTTATGGCGTGATTATGATTCACTTTATAAGGAATCAGAAGAACCGGGTTATTCTCAACAGGTGGAGCAGAAAGACCAAAACGAAGACAGAAAAACATCTGCACTTGTGATGAGTGAAGCAAAGGGTGACTTGGAAATCGCTTATGTGCAATTTGAAGGTGCCCTTGAATTTGTAGAACTTGTCAACAACGGAAACGAAACTATTCCGCTTGAGGGGTATCAGTTAACCAGTACCAAGGGTGATGATGTGTATGTTTTTACAAAGGTGAATATTGCACCGGGGGAAATCATCAAGGTGTTTTCAGGGCCTGATGCAACAGAAAATGTTTGGAGTAACAGTTTTATTCACAACAACGATAGTGATGGTGTTATCCTCCAAAATGACGAATCAGATATGATTGCTTTTTATTATTGGTGATTTAGTTTTACCAAACTGCGATATGTCCATCCGTACGTTTTTCAGTGCC
>CAYOFT010000191.1:0-3640 GCA_964403295.1 uncultured Thermotogaceae bacterium
AAAAACAAAAAACACGGAAGCCGCTTCTATTCTGATCCGGGGGAGAATCGCTGTGAGCAAAAAAACATTGACCTTGGAGTGTTTTGCCTTTGGGAAAGGAATTTCTAAGCAATCAATCACAAAAAGGGGTTTTTGCAGTGGGCCCCTGTTTGGTTACCGATAACAATCGTTTTACTGTTTCTGAAAATGCGAATCATTGAGAAAACAGAAGCGTAGTGATTCTAATTACCTATAAACACTAATAAATATGTATAATTCTTCATAATACTTGTTGAACAATCAACAAAAAGATGGCATAATGTTACCGGTAACACATCGGAGGGGGAAAATGAAAGAGAATAAAACGACTTTGGAAGAGATTGCAAAAAAACTGGGTATTTCAAAAATGACCGTTTCAAGAGCAATCAATCATCCTGAGAGGGTTGGTGAAAAGACGCTTCAAAAGGTTAACAAAGCCTTGAAAGAGACCGATTATAAACCCAAGTTTATTGCCCGTGTTCTGGCAGGCAGTGATTCCAGAACCATTGGTTTTTTTGTTAAGCCTAACAGAGATTTTATTATCCCTCCATTTTACGGTGAATGTGTGAAAGGGGCTACCGAGTGGTTGAAGTCGTTGGATTATTCCACGTTGATATTCAACGCAACCGAAGAGAGAAGCAAGCTGTTATTGCTGGATTATGTGAATTCGGGGCTGATCGACGGTGCGGTTGTTTTTGAGGGGAGTTATGATGAGACGCTCCTGAGAACCCTAAACAATAATCAAATCCCTGCTGTATCCGTGGGGGAAGAAAATGTTGGTGATTACGACATCCCCACAGTCAGTTCAGACAATTATTCTGGAAGTGTGAAAGCGGTTGATCATTTGGTGGGATGTGGCTGCAAGCAGATCGTTCACATCACCGGCCATGGAGAAAAACCTTCTTACCAGCAGAGAATGAAAGGCTACACGGATGTTCTGAAAAAAAACAGCATGACACAAAAAATCGTAAAGACAGAAAACACCATAGAAGGTGGCGTTGAGGGGATTCGCCAATTGGTTAAGGCGAACATACCTTTTGATGGGATTTTTTGTTTTTCGGATTTAGTGGCTTGGGGCGTGTTAAGAGAATGCCACGAAAAGGGGATAAAAGTCCCTGAGGACGTATGTGTGATGGGTTTTGACAACATTCCCATTTGTGAGTACACCACACCGTCTTTATCAACGGTTTCTCAGGATATGAAAGAAATGTCCCGTTATGCAGCCGGGATGCTCATACAAATCATTTCCGGTAAGAAGCCAGAAAACAGACATCGACGGTTTGAAACGGAACTGATTTTAAGAAATTCAACCAAATGTCATTAAACCCCTCTGATTGAGGGAACATAAAAGGAGGAAATCACCATGAAAAAAGTATTGTTCTTTGCTTTATTGCTTACTGTACTCGTTAGTTTTTCCTTTGGGGAAGAAATCGATTTTCTGATGATGTCAGGATCGGGGGCAAGGGAATTCATCGATGAAGTCGCCCCAATGTTTGAGGCAGAAACCGGTATCAAAGTGAACGTGGATTTCTCAAGTTGGGGAGAAGGCTGGACAAAGATCATGGCAGCTGTTGCCTCAGGAGTCGGCCCCGATGTTACACAGGTTGGGACTACATGGGTTGGAGCCCTTCAAGCTTCCGGCGCTTTTGAGAGGTTAACGGATAAAACACAGGCATTTGGCGGAAAAGAAAGCTATTTGGGCGGACCCTGGTCAACTTCCGGTTACAATAATGAAGTATACGCTATTCCTTGGTTTGCCGATATCCGAGCACTTGTATACCGAAAAGATTTACTTGAAAAATACGATTTACCATCCCCGCCAAAAACATGGGGAGAGTTACTGTATTGCGCGCTGGTTCTGAAAGATAAGGGAGAAATGGAATTCCCTGTTGGACTGAGAGGTAAAGGAAGCGGACATTATGTGGGCAGTTTTCTTTGGCAGAACGGCACGGACGTTATTTCAGAAGACGGTAAGGAAGTTACACTTGACAGTGAGAAGGCCTTCGAATCCTTCAAATTCTGGTCGGATATGCTGACACGCTACAACCTTATGTCACCGGGGCTTGCAGATATGGGACATGATGAAATCTGTATCAATTTCTTCAACGACAAAGTGGCTTTCATGTATCCAGGACCCTGGTTTGTCTTAAAAGACGAAATGGAAAAGACCTCTTCCTGGGTTGAAGACGGAAAAGCGGCCGTTGCCTTGCAGCCCGGAAAAAATGAAGATTTGAGAACCGGATTTACCGGTGGTAGCGATTTAATGATCTTCACAGACTCTTCCAAGAAAGAAGCCGCACAAAAATGGGTGGAATTTTTGGTCAGACCTGAGATACAAGAAAGAATTGCAGAACACATGTTTGTTGCGCCTACTGTGAAAAAGGCTTACAACTTGCCATTCTTTAAAGAAGAACCCTTTGCACAAATGTGGAAGGATTTTGAGATGGTTGGGGATGCAGGCAGCCATTATCCCATTAATCCCGCATGGGGAGCCATGGAATCCTTTGTTCCCGGTGTTATCGTTGATATCTTCTCCATGAGCGCCAACGGTCAACTGAATGATGAAAGCCTTAAAGAACTCCTTTTACAGTATGATGAAGAATTACAGAATGTATTGGAACAGTATCAGCAGTAAAAAATGAACTCTGCCTTTAAAACTGGTTCAGACAGAGTTCAAATGTAAACACGCATCTATATTATACACGGGGGAGATAAAAATCTCCCCTGTTGATTAAAGAGGGAATTCATATGCTGAATATCGAACAAAAGAGGAGTCGATTTGCGGTAAAACTCATACTGCCGGCGATTCTGCTGTCCATGTTCGTTCATATCATCCCCACGTTATGGGGGATCTTCATCAGTTTCAGAAAATTGAATATTTACTATATCCGGGACTGGACAAGTGCGCCGTTTGTGGGGCTTGAAAACTACCAAAGAACCATGAGCAGCCTTTCAGGTGTTTTCTGGGAATCTCTGTTTTATACCATGATCTTTGTGGTCTTTTCGGTCATCGGCTGTTTCTTCCTCGGTATCATGGGGGCTGTTTTGTTGAACAAAGACTTTCCGGGCAGAAATATTATCCGGGGGATCTTTCTCATCCCGTATATTCTTCCCGGTGTGGTGGCTTTAACCAACTTGCGCTTCATGCTGCTCCAGGATTGGGGAATTGTGAATGCCGTTCTCAGAAACTTGGGATTAATCCAGGAAAACATCTCCTGGTTGACGGGCCCCATGGCGTTGGTCTCCATTATAATTGGTAATATCTGGATTCGATGGCCTTTCTGGTTTATCACATTGCTGGCCGGATTGCAGGGAATCTCCGGTGATGTTTATGAAGCCGCCAGAGTGGATGGGGCCAATCCCTGGCAATGTTTTTTGAAAATCACCATGCCGGCGTTAAAACCGGTTATTGTTATTCTTTCGGTATTAACGGCTTTATGGTCGTTCAACAACTTCAACGTGCCGTTTATTCTGACGGGAGGCTCTCCTTCAAAACAGGCGGATATCCTATCCATCAACATCTGGAGCAGATCCTTTAAGAATTGGGACTTTGGAACCGGTGCAGCCATGAGTGTGGTTATGATGATCTGTATGCTGCTGCTGATTATGCTTTACATCCGAG
>CAYOFT010000192.1:0-3623 GCA_964403295.1 uncultured Thermotogaceae bacterium
ATCGTTTTGGGCTGCCTGTTTTTGGTGCTTGCAGGTGTGGGTTTTTATCTGAACAAATCCGCCTTTTACACCAAAACCTGGGATTATCAGGCCACATTTGACAACGAAGTCAAAGAGGGCTTTTTTGACCCTGACTTTTACCATCAACTGAAAAAAGAGGAGATCTTCATCGATTCCACATTCGGCTATCCCATCCATGCCATGTGGATCCCGGTTGAAGATTCCGATAAAACGGTGATCATGTCTCATGGTTACACGTATTCCCTGTTTGGCTCGGTGAAATACATGAACATATTCCTTCAGAGGGGATACAACGTTCTTTTATACGACCACCGCTATCATGGAAAAAGCGGTGGCGAAAACTGTACCATGGGATTCAGAGAAAAAGAGGACTTGAAAACCGTTACCGATTGGGTGTTTCACAAGAAAGGGGAAAACTCACTCATCGTAACACACGGTGAGTCCATGGGTGGGGCGACAGTACTTTTGCATGGTGCCATGGATAACAGGGTTGCTGCCATCATAGCAGATTGTCCATACAAAAGTGTTTTTGATGAGTTCAAATATCAATTAAAAAAAGAATACAAACTTCCCGCCTTTCCCCTGATACATATCGCTGATTGGTTTTCACCCTTATTTATCCAAACCCGATTCAGCTCTATTTCTCCTATAGAGGCCGTTAAAAAGATTGACTGTCCGGTTTTGTTTATACACGGAGATGAAGACAAATACATCCCAACGCATTTTTCCGTTGACATGTACAACCAAAAGCCGGGAAAGAAACAACTTTATCTGGCAAAAGGTGCGGATCATGCCCAATCATATATCTCCCACAGAGAAGAATATACAAAGCAAATTAATCAGTTCCTTTCAAGCATTGAAGCCTTTTCAGAAAACGCCTCTTAACATAGGATAGAAAAAGCCAAAAACTTCACTCAAGAACAGATCCAAGGCATTAGCAGAGATAGACTTTTTTTGGGTTTTCACTAAATCACAGCACTTACAAATGTGAGAAACAGATTAAGAATCGAATAGTCAATATGTTATAATGAAAGTCCAGCGACTATCACTTTTTCTTTATCTCAATTCCTGGGCTGAGTCACTATTATTACCGCTCTGAAAGGGAAAAAACATGAAAAAAATCGCATTTTCAATCGTTATTGTTGCATTAGTAATCCTTGTGCTTTTTATCTCATTCCGAAAAGGCCCTGTCTTAGTAGGATTTGCCGGCTCATTAAGCAGTAAAAACTCGCCTTTGGGAATAGCGGTTAAGGATGGCGTTCTGCTTGCCGTTGAAGAAATCAACGCACTGGGGGGCATAACAGGAAGAAAACTGGAATTAATCATAAAGGACGATGAAAACAATCCCCAGACGGCTGTAAGAGTGGATGCAGAATTGATTAAAGAAGGTGTCTGTACGATTATCGGCCATGTCACAAGTGCAATGACTGAAGCAGCGCTTACCCAAGCCAATGACAAAAAAATGTTGTTGCTGAGTCCTACAACAAGTAGTTTAAAGGTTTTGGAGAGCAAAGGTAATCTCATTTCGATTCATCCTCCAAATATTTATGAGCAGGAAGCGCTTGCCCAATATGCCATCGATCATTTTGAAAGCATATCTATTATATACGATGCTGATAATGAAGCATTTAGTAAACCTTGGGTCACTTATTTCAGTAAAACTTTTGAGGATATTGGCGGAAAAGTAGATGCTATTTACGGTTTTTCCTCACAGGAAACAGATTTATTCAAAACAGCCGATGAATTATTGACTAAAAATCCTCGCGCGGTATTAATTGTAGCTTCTGCTATAGATACTGCAAAAATTTGTCAACAAATTGAAAAGAAATATCCTAAACAGGTTTTAAAACTTTCCAGTGGATGGGGCTTGGACAGCGCTTTGATTGAACAGGGGGGGTTGAGTGTGAACGGTTTAATACTGCCCAATTCATGGGATAAAGACTCAACAAACCCGGATTATCTTGCCTTTAAAGAAGCATTTATCAAAAGGTACAAACGAGATCCACAATTTGCTGAAACATACGGCTATGAAACGATTATGGTTCTCAGTGAAGCTTTAAAAAGTGGAGTCAAACCGGAACCGATGCAAATAAAAGAAAAGATCCTGTCTATTGGAGAATTTCAGGGACTACAAGGAACCATATTTATTGATCAGATGGGTAAAACAAAACGAGATGTTTTTCTTTTTACCGTGGAAAACAATTCATTTAAAAGGATTACGGATTAATGGCCGGAAATAAAAATACTCTTCGACGGGAACTCTTCAAGCTATTCATCATCCTCTTTAGTTCATTTATTATTGTTTTTGGGTTGCTGGTAGGAATAGGCGTTTATACCTCCACCAAAAATGACATTATTAATAACAGCATGCAAGTGGGTCAAAGTATTCGAAACACCATCAATATTTACATCGCAGAATCAAATGAAAAAATGCGCACACTTCGAGATTTTTTAACGGATAAAATTAACCATCAGGAAGTACTAGACAAAGACGTCAACCTTCTGTTCGATTCGTTTATCAAAAATAACAGTCAGGATGTTCAAAGGATTAAGATAGTTGACGCGTTTGGCAATATTCTTTATATTAACCCTTATTCTGAATTTGAACTGGGTAATAATATCCTTTACGCACCTTATTTGCAGAATGCCGCAGATGACCCCAGATGGTCGGATTATTCGCTTTCTTCCACTACCGGTGATTATTCTCTGAAAATCTCAGTAAAATTTATCTCGGGATATATGATAGCGGATATCAATATCGATTCATTAAACAAATTGATTGCAAACCTGGGTAAAGAAACTTCTATAACTGTTTATGACAGCAAAGGAACCGTCATTTTAAGTAATCACCCTGAACACATCAACAAAAGGGAAAATCATTCCAATCAGGAAATGGTGAAAAAAGCTCTCGAAGGCATTTCTTCAACGGGAGAATTCTCGCATGTGCATGCAGGGAAACCAGAAGAAATGTTAGGCAGTTCTTTGCCATTGGACAATAACTGGGTCATCCTTGTAGCAAGACCTACAAACGTTGCCTTTCAACGGGCTTATAAAATCGTTCTGTGGTTATCACTTGCAGGGTTTGCAGTATTTGTAGTAGGTTTGTTTTTCACCGGTTATTTTATCAAAAAAATTCAACAGTCCATCTATGGTCTGATACAAATGTCCAATAATCTTTCAAAAGGGAACTACGCCACAAACAATGATATCCCCAAGTCCTATTATGAATTAAATAAACTGGCAAACACCTTTATGATCATGGCTGATAAGATTGATCACAGGGAAAAACTCCTGAATTATCAGAAAGAAGAACTGGTTGCCAGTAACGAAGAACTGGAATCATACAACGAAGAAATCAGTGCCATGAACGAAGAACTCCGTGTAAGTCAGGAGGAAGCACTGGCAGCCAACCAGGCAAAATCAGAGTTTTTGGCAAATATGAGTCATGAATTGAGAACGCCACTCAACGGGATACTTGGCTTTTCTCAATTACTGTCCCAAACAAACTTATCCAAAGAACAACTGGATTACATTGACAACGTACTCTTTTCCGGAAAGCATTTGTTGCAGATTATCAGTGATATACTGGACTTCTCCAAAAT
>CAYOFT010000193.1:0-3619 GCA_964403295.1 uncultured Thermotogaceae bacterium
CGCAGCAAAGGCAGATACAAAATGGTTGAAGTGAATTACCGGGTTGCAGTACCAAGCCTTCCCGTTCAGCACGGTTAATGATTTCCATGCACTCGTCTTTTGTGATGGTCCTGGCCTTCCCCCTGTCCAGATAATTTTTCGCATCAAACATCAAACAAACTTCGATATCCTTGGTTTGTTTGCAGGGCTTGCCAAGTATTGCTTCCCCTTCCTTGCATACACAATTTGCCACCTGTATGGACTTGCTTGTCTTCTTTACAATTTCCCGCATATTATCGTAGGTGGCGATATTAAATTCAGGCACGATAGCCTTCATATGGGGACTTGTACGTAACTGCGGCAATGAAGACCTGAAAAATTCATCATCAAAGCCCTCATCGAAGTACTGGTGAATCATCTCAACCATTTCTTTGCTTAAGTCACCCACCTGATGTTCAAACATCCCGATGGCAAGCATTGCATTACTATATTTGAATGGCTCCATACGAGACCTGTTAATAGCACCTTTCATAAACATATCATGAAGTATTCTTGCTACTTGTTTGGTCTCATACGAAATATTGAATTTTTTTTCAAGTCTTTTCCTTACCGTTTCCACGGAGGCATTTCCCAAACTCAGGCAAAGAGCCACTTTTACCTCTATGGGTGTAAAAAGCAATTGCAGAATTCTTATTTCTACTCCTGAATTTGTTTTAGGATACCCAATGGGCAGCTTATCAAGATGTTCCTGTAACTGTCTGTAATATGCAACCTCTGAATCCATTGCTTAATGATACGAAATAAAGCATAATGGGCAAAACAAAAAAGCCCTTACTGCTTTCGGAATAAAACTACTACTTTGTATCGTAGGAAGGATTATAATATGATCCTCTGAGGGGTAGCTTAACAAATCGAAGCAAAGCGGAGATCCCGACCGCAGCGTCGGGAGAAAAAAACCTATTCATTTCATTTGCATTGTGTTCGCTATATTTGTAATATGTCTATTACCAGTGAAGATATCGAACTCTTCAAATCTCTGTTCCGAGGAAGAGAAGATTTATATGCTGTTCGATGGGAGAAAGAAGGGAAATCAGGCTATATGCCTGCCTATGAAGTAGATTGGTCGAATTACGAAAAACATAAATTACTGGGAGGAACATTCGGAAACTATAACGATAAAAAACTTAAACCTTTCAATGATTCTGCCATCGAAATTCATCTTCAAGGAAAAGCAACTCATGGAATCTATCCATTACTGGAAGATAACACTTCCTTTTTTCTTGCTGTTGATTTTGACAATAATAACTGGGAATTATCAATTTTGAAGCTTTATAAAACCTGCGAAACAACTAATATCCATTCATATATAGAAAAATCACGTTCAGGAAACGGTGGACACTTATGGGTATTCTTTGAAAAAGCTTTCCCTGCAATCCAGGCCAGGAAAATTATGTTCGAGTTACTTCGGCAGGCAAATATCATTTCCCATTTTGAAAAGGAACCCAGTTTTGACAGATTATTTCCAAATCAGGATTTCCATTCAGGAAAAGGAATGGGAAATCTAATTGCTTTGCCCTTGCAGGGTAAATCGTTGCTAAATGGTAATTCATGTTTTCTAGATGCAGAAACACTACTTCCCTATAAAGATCAATGGAAATTCCTTAGTGAAATTCGGAAAACAACAGAGCAATCGTTAAAGGAATTGTACACCAGTCTTTTTAGTGAAAACCCACAGGAAGTCTTTATTTCAAATTTTACTCCCAATAGAAAAGTTGAATTAGAAATACGAATCAGCAATCAGATATATTTAAAACGAGTTCATTTAAATCAGAAACTAATCGCTTTTCTCAACTATCATGAAGGAGGCATTATCTACTTTGGTATTGATAAGAATAGTACAATTATTGGCGTCCGTGATCTGGATGGAGATATGCTGAGACTAAAAGACAGGATAAAAAATAACATCCTGCCATCTTGTATGGGGCTCTTTGATATTCAGGCTGAAAATCAGGAAGGGAAAGATATCATTAAGATCAATATCGCCAGTGGATCAGAAAAACCATATTTCAAGAAGAAATTCGGCATGACAGAAAAAGGATGTTTCATTCGGATCGGAACAGCCACTGAACAAATGCCACAGAAAATGATTGATGAGCTCTTTGCAAGGCGTACACGAAATTCCCTTGGCAAAATAATATCCAGGAAGCAAGACTTGAAATTCGAACAACTGAAAATTTACTACGAATCTTCAGGGCTAGCTCTTAATATTAACTTTGCCGCAAATCTTGAATTGCTCACTGAATCAGACAAATATAACTATGCAGCTTATCTTCTTGCCGACAATAATTCTACATCAATTAAATTAGCAAAATATAGCAGTACTTCTCGTGTTGATTTAATTGAGAATAATGAATATGGACATGCATGCTTGATCCGTGCTGCAAAACAAGTCCTTGATAAAATTGAATTGGAAAATCCTACCACAACACAAATAACATCAAAAGAAAGAGAAAACAAGAGGCTATGGAACCCCATAGCTATAAGGGAGGCCGTGATCAACGCGTTTGTGCATAATGATTTCACGGGAGAAGTGCCACCCAAATTTGAAATCTTTCCCGACAGAATTGAAATTACTTCTGCTGGTGGATTACCTGATGGTTTAAGCGAAAAAGAATTTTTTGAAGGTTTTTCTGTTCCAAGAAACAAAGAATTAATGCGCGTTTTTAAGGATATTGGTATGGTTGAGCAATTGGGGTCAGGTGTACCAAGGATTTTAGAGAGTTATGATCGAAGCTGTTTTTCTTTTTCTGATAATTTCCTAAGAATGTCCTTCCCTACTTTGGGTGGTCAAGCTGGTGGTCAAGCTGGTGGTCAAGCTGGTGGTCAAGTTGGCATTCTGACTGAAAGACAAAAAGACGTACTTGATCTTATTATAGAAGACCCAGCCATATCAAGAAGTGCTCTATCTGAAAAGCTTGGCATTAATCAATCTGCGGTCCAAAAACATATTGAAGCTCTCAAACAGAAAGGGATTATTTCAAGGGAGAGTGAAACAACGGGATATTGGGAAGTACACAAGATCTAACATGTTTTGGGTAATTGCAGATTACGATAAGAATCTGGATTAACCCTGTATGCTGTCAGGATGGAACTAAATCAAATATCTAACCTGCAATATTTCTTTTATTTACCTGAATATATGAGCTATATGATGTAACCACAATGTAACTGAACAGTTTCTGATTGGCTCTGTCTATCCATATCTAACTCCGAGCCAACACCCTTATCTATGTAAAGCGCTCTTTTTCAAACTAAACCTAGGACATAAAAAACCTGGTCCCGCTAAAGCTTGAGGATTACTTTGTGATCCTCAATTGGGGGGCTAACAAAGAAAAGCCAGCCATGCCGCGCGACAAAGGGGAGGATTACTTGCGTGATCCTCTTGAGGGAGCTTGACAAGTCAAAAGCCCCGCCATCCGCCGGCTGGCGGATGGCTATGGTTTTTTTGTTTCCATTCCTCCGCCTCGCAAGCGGGCGTCGGCCTGAAAACAAAAAACCCCGGTGCATTCGCACCGAGGCTTTTGATTTGTAGCGGAGGGAGGATTCGAACCTCCGACCTTTGGGTTATGAGCCCAACGAG
>CAYOFT010000194.1:0-3616 GCA_964403295.1 uncultured Thermotogaceae bacterium
GTTGTGATTGATGGTGAGGATACCCCGCTGTTTTTTGGTGATCGTTGCGATCGCTATCAGCCCACGGGGGTAAAAGAGGAGAAGCAAAGAAAAAGACTGGAGATTCCAAATCTGTTTACAATGAGAGAAAAGCTGCTCTTGGGTGATTATAATGGTCAAAATCAGGAAGCCAAAGAAACACAAAAGACAACCATTGGCATCCCCAGGCAATTAATGGCTTATTATCAGCGCTTCCCCTATTGGAGGACCTTCTTTGAAGAGCTGGGCTTTCAGGTAGTTTTGTCCAAACCATCCGACAGGCCGCTTGTATCCAAATCGTTAAGCATGCTAACCGCTGAAACCTGTTTTCCCGTTGAACTCATGCACGGGCATATTCATGATTTGCTTGAAAGTGACGTGGACTTTATTTTCGCACCGTTTGTTGTGGATACGCCTTCCGATGAGAAAAATCCCACAGCCAATTACAACTGCCCCTGGGTTCAATCCTATCCCTTTATGATTAAAGGATTAGTCAAAGACCAACCGGGTGAAGAGAAATTTTTGATTCCCACCATACATTTTAAATACGGAAAGAAAAAATTACTGGCCGATCTGACCAAATTCATGAAGGAAATCTTCGATATTCACCCCAAACAGGTGAAAGCAGCGGAAGAAAAGGCAGAAAAGGCACAGACAGCCTTTGAACACGCTCTGGTTGAAATGGGGAGAGAAATTTTGGGGAATCTGCCGAAAGATATTGTTCCCGTTGTCATTCTGGGAAGGCCATATAATACGGGAGACCCAGAACTCAATTTAGGACTGGTTGAGAAACTCATTGATTTAAACGTTCTGCCCATCCCGTTGGATTTTCTGCCCTTAAGAGAAAAATCTGACAGTTTGTTTACCGATTACGATATGATGTATTGGCCCAATGGGCAGAAAATTTTGGCAGGTGTCCGCTTTATCGCTGAGGACAAGCGCTTACATGCCGTTTACATGACAAATTTCCGTTGTGGACCGGATTCTTTCCTATCTCATTACGTGCGTGAAGAGATGCGTGGAAAACCCTATCTCCAATTGGAGGTGGATGAACACAGCGCGGATGCCGGGATGATAACACGTTGCGAGGCGTTTTTGGACAGTATTAAAGCCGATGTTACCGCTCAGTTGGACAAAAAACAACCTTCAATAGTTTCGGTCATCAAGGCTTCTCCCTCAAGAGATCGAATACTTTATTTCCCATACATGAACGACAGTGCCCACATGTTGGCAGCTGCCACCAGAGCCTGTGGTGTTGAAGCGCAAGTGTTACCCATGCAGGATGACACCGATCTGGAATGGGGTAGAAAATACGCTTCTTCTAAGGAATGTTTCCCTATGATTTGTACTACTGGCAGTTTTCTGAAAAAAATCCATGAACCCGGCTTTCAAGCTTCTAAGACCGGCTTTTTTATGCCCTCTCATGGAGGTCCGTGCCGTTTTGGCCAATATCACAAGTATCAGCGGATTATCTTTGAAAAACTAGGTTATGGTGATTGTGAAATTGTTTCTCCCACCAACAAAAATTCCTATGCGGATTTTTTGAAGGAAAACGGTGTGAAATTCAGGTTGGTGATCTGGAAAGGATTGTTATGTGCAGAGTTTTTGGGTAAGATGCGTCAGGAAAAAGAACCTTACGAGGCGGTTAAAGGGGAAACGGAACGGGTCTATCAGAAATATTTACAGCAACTGATACATGTGATTGAAACCGGTGGAAAAGGTGCAAAAAAAGTCTTGAAAGAGGCCGGAGAAGCTTTCGCTGCTATCAAGCAGCTGGATATCCCCAGAAAGCCAGTGATTGCCATTGTTGGAGAAATCTTTATGCGGGATAATCCCTACTGCAGCGCTTTTTTAAAACAAAGATTGGAAAGATTGGGTGCGGAAACCATCATGGCTCCGGTACGAGAGTGGATTGAACTGTCATCGAAGAGATATTTTGAAGAAAGTGTATGGGCTTCTGACTGGAGAAGGGCAATCCTTGCAAAGGTTCAAGGCTTTTTTCAGCATCAGATCGGGAACGGATTTGAAAAGGCTATGGAAGAAGTTGTTGAATCAGATCGGTGTTTTAGTGTTGAAGAAATCTTGAGCGGTAGTGCACCGTATATTCACAGGGATTATGTGGGTGATCCTCCGCTGGCATTGGGGGCAGCGGCATGCTTGGCTGATACGGGTATTTCCGGAGTTGCGGCCATACTTCCTTTTTCATGTCTACCCGGTACGATTATCGCCTCATTGTCGGATACCTTCAGAAGAGATCACGATAATATGCCCTGGATTGATATTGCGTTTGATGGCCAATCGGATTCCGGTATTGAGACGAGACTGGAGGCCTTTGTCCACCAGGCAAAGGCATACGGAAGAAAAACAGGGATGGTTTTAACGGATTAGAAACATTCTTTCATTTTTATTTTAATGGATTCATAGCCCGGTTTTGGCTCAAAATGAATACCGTTGTCACCGGGGAAAGGTTGATTATGACAGATGTAGTTGTTAAGAATGTCTTGCGGGATTCCCTTTGGAAAGGCGTCGCATATGTCTTTACTTGAAGATTCTTTATAATGTATACAACAATGACATTGTGACATTTCCCCATGTACCATTTTTTTAAATTTATCAAATGCATTCATTTAACACACCTCACATGTAAAAAACCTTACTGATACAGTATAGCATAAAAAGTGAATAAAACCGTAAAAATTGTAACATTACTCGTGGATAAATCTGAATATTAACTTCCAAAAGCTGTTATGAAATGGACTTCTTTTAAAGTATAATCAATAAGTAGTCTTTTAATCTTGAAATGACTATGAATACAGATTTTGAATAAAGGATGATTGGAGAATGAAGAAAGATAAAGTGTTTATCACTCGAAGAATTCCTGAAGAGGGAATCGAACGATTGCAAAAGCATTATGAAGTTGAAGTCTGGCCGGAAGAGGAGCCGATTCCACGGGAACGGCTGATGTCAAAAATTCAGAATGTTAGCGGTTTGGTATGTATGCTTTCTGATAAAATAGATGAAGCTTTAATGGACAAAGCGACCAAAATGAAAGTGATTGCCAATTATGCCGTTGGATTCGATAATATTGATGTGATGTACGCTTCAAAAAAAGGCATAAAAGTTGGAAATACACCGGGGGTTTTAACGGAAACAACGGCTGATCTTGCCTTTTCCCTTTTGATGGCGGTATCCAGACGAATTACTGAAGCGGCAGAATATGTGTTAGCGGGAAAATGGCACACCTGGGGACCCCGTTTGTTGTTGGGCTATGATGTTTGGGGGAGCACCCTTGGTGTGATTGGGTTTGGCAGAATTGGTCAAGCCATGGCCAGAAGGGGGCTGGGATTTGGTATGAAGGTGTTGTATCATTCCAGAGCACCAAAACCCGATGTTGAAGAGGCAATGGATGTTGAATACGCTTCTTTGGACGAAATCTACAGCCGATCTGATTTTATTAGCCTGCATACCAACTTAAACGATTCCAGCAGAGGATTAATCGACAAAAGGGCTTTGAATCAAATGAAGTCCAATTGTATCGTAATTAATACAGCACGAGGACCGGTTATCAATACTGATGATTTAATCGATGCATTGGAAA
>CAYOFT010000195.1:0-3553 GCA_964403295.1 uncultured Thermotogaceae bacterium
TATTCTTCATAATATTTTCGCTTAAAAAGTCCCGGGCCACTGCTGTACTTCTTCCTTCTTTTTTCCTCAACTTTTTTATCCGTCACCACACCATCCCAAGTCTTACTTTTACTTCTTTGAATGATCTGGATCAAAGCAATCGTGATAAACATCCCTCCAATAACCATGCCAATATAAAGGGCTTGTGGATTGTCCATCTCAACACTGGTTTCACCATAAATAAAAAAGCCCACAACAGCTGTTGCGCAGAGTATGAGGGAGAATATCAATGAATACTTGTTTGCATTTTTTTGATAGCGTTTAAACGCCGGATCGTTTATCCGTTCAGAATACCCTATTTTCATTTGATCAAGTCCTTTTTTGCAACAGTCTTTATTTCAAATTCTCCAAACATTCCAATACAAACCAATTCATGGCAAAAACCCCGTCATTTACCATTTTCATTATTTCTTCTTTTGATGCCAGCTTAGCTTCAGTAACCTCCTCCGGTTGACAAACAACCTGGGACAAGTCTACATCATGGTCAAAGGTCCAAATATCTGCAAAAAAGCTTCTGTCATCATCGATTTTGAAACTTTTCAGCAAGCTCCCCTTCTCAGGTTCCACATCGATTCCCAATTCCTCTTTAATCTCCCTGAGAATTGCTGTTTCAGAATCATCCCCTGTAACGGCAGAACCTCCTGTGATTTCCCACATATTGGGCACTATTTTATTGGGAGCTCGTTTTGATATGAGAAAACGCCCGTCACTATTCCTTATGAAAGCAAAGACCACCAGATGATATTCTCCCGGTCCCAATAAAGAATCGGGATTGTTTCTTTCAACGAGCCTCCCGGTTTTATTTCTATTCTCATCCAAAACATCCCATAATTCCATTTTATTCCCCCAAAAAAAGACTAAAATTCGAAGTGATTATACCATTGTTAAAGATAGATTTTTGTGATATAATAATTCTACCAAAAGGGCGTGTAGCTCAGCGGGAGAGCGCTTCCCTCACACGGAAGAGGTCACAGGTTCAAACCCTGTTACGCCCACCATTTTCATCTTTCAAATTCCATCTCAACAACCACGCCATAATGATCACTGGGTGTTATACCATCGGTTAACTCTTTTCCAATCAATTCAAAATGGGTTAATTTTGGTGTTTTAGAAGGATAAGGATCATCCATAAAAATCCAATCAAATCTTCCTGGTTTGTACAAGACATCCTGACCAAACCATCTGGGATTGTTGATAAAATCCAGAGTGGACTCCAATTTTTCTCCCTTTCTGATACACCAGGCTTCTGGAATATCAATCCATTCCGCGTTTTTACCATTTAAGGAATCCGATGCAGTTAGATACCGATAGACTTTTGAATCCGGATAGGTGTTAAAATCCCCTATGAGGAATTTATAATTTACTTCCTGATGGTTCATATAATCAACAGCTTTTACAATTTCTATTTCTCTGTTGGTGGATAACACATCATCCAAATGAAGATTCATGAGAGCGATGATTTGATTACCAATCTCTAAATGCACACACATCAACGTACTGTTGTGAATATCCTCTGTGTCATCCCAATTGGTCCATCGGTTTGTCAGGGGATAGTTTGACAAGATAGCAAGCCCTTCCTGGCAATCAAAATACTTCTTCCAAAAATAGTCTTTAAATCCGCATTCTTCCTTGATCCTTTTAACGATGGCCTCATCACGAACTTCCTGCAATCCAAGGACATCGATCTTTTTTTCGTTGATCAGCTCAATCAGCAGATCCATTCTTCGCTCATAATTTCTTTTGTCGTTCCAGATATTGTAAGTTCCGATTTTCATGATTTTTCTCCTTTTTTATCAATAAATTATTCTCATATTTTTTGCAAAATATAAACCGTTAAAATTTAAGCCATTTCATTAAAGAGACAATACTTCTCAAAATACCCCAAATTTTCTTCAAAATCAGCACGCCCGTAACCCATTCTAAAATATTTTTCGGGATAATCATAAACAGTACCTGGAAGGAGTAGTACACCTGAATCTCTCACCAGTTGATTACAGAATTTATCAACAGGAGTGTCAACCTTTATTTCATGAAAGGCAATCGGCCCCGCCTGCTGGCGATTATAACGAAACAAATGTTGATATTTGTCAAAAAACTTATCCGAGATCTTCAGATTATTTTCGATCAGCTTTCGATTTTTTGAAAGTATGTTCTCTCCATATTTCAAGGCAATTGTCGCCAAAAATTCCGATGGGGCACTATTGCAAATACTGGTGAAATGTTTCATCTTTCTCATTTTCTCCAATACTTCTTTGTTACCAGTCACAATCCAACCGATTCTTAGCCCTGGAAGTCCATAGGCCTTTGACATCACCCCAAGGGATAAGGCATTCTCACTCAGATCCGCAAACCAGGGACGTTTGATCCCGTCCAATTCCAATCCCTTGTACACTTCATCTGAAAACACAAAAACACCATGTTTTTCAGATATCTCAGCGATTCGCTTCATTTGCTCTTCGCTAAAGATAAACCCAGTGGGATTGTTGGGGTTGTTAATACACAACAGCTTCGTTTCTGGTTTTATCAGAGCTTCCAGTTCATCAAAATCCATCATCCAACCCTTTTCAGATTGTCTGATTTCCCATCGGTCAACAGAACATCCGATATCCTCCGCAATGGAATAAATGGACTGATAGATGGGGAATTGCGTAATCACATGGTCTGAAGGCTCCAGAAAAATGTTCAGAAAGTTAAAAATAGCCTCTTGGGCACCGGTGTGAACGATGACATCTTCTGGACCGTGTTTGGTATATAAATTGGCTATCTGCTCTTTTAACTCAGGGTTTCCCGTGACTTCTGTATACCCTAACCTCTGCCTTAAGAACGCCTCCGGCGAACCCGGCTCCATCGCCAATAATGTCTCGATTGACATGGTTTCACAATCGGATTGAGTCAACAAATAGGGGGCTGAAAACTCGTATTGCTCAAAAAATACTTCCAGTTCAAAATCTCTCAGTTTCATGTCATCACTCCTTAGTCTTCTATGATGCTTTAATATTGAATAGTGTAACAAAAAAATCCCCTGAAAAGTCAAAAACTAAATAATGTCAGGGGGGGACAGGAGCGGCGATTTGGAATTTGCTTGTCAAATTCCTTGTATCACCGGGCCTGTCCCCCCGGGAAAACCACAACTTTTATTACATTTTTTTGTGTAACAACAAGCGAATCAAAGGGACAGGGCCCTTGATACTTGGTCAAAAAAGACATTGACCTTTAATCAAGGTACCTGTCCCTTTGATACAACGTGGTCAATGTCTTTTTTGACCAATAATACAAAAATTAACATTTTGAGGTATAATTAGACTTACTTACCAGTAGGCAAGTACAACAGAAAAAAAACGGAGGCAAAAACTTATGAAAAAAAACATTTTGTTTATCGTGTGTGTGGTTTTAGTCATATTCGCCCTGACGGCTTGTAACACAGGGAGAAAAATCTTAACCAATCAACTGCATGAAACCTTCCAATCCGGTGATTTCACTCTCAACAACTGGGTGAGAGGCGGGGATAGTCTTC
>CAYOFT010000196.1:0-2317 GCA_964403295.1 uncultured Thermotogaceae bacterium
ATTTCATCAGAAAAATTGTACTTCACTACCATCTTCCATGATATTGGTCATGAAAAAGATTTATTGGATTTGAAAAACGAGACACAAAATAAGTATTTACGAATTTTTGAAAATTCAAGTGATGCCATTTGTATTCATGATAATCTGGGACAAATAATTGATGTGAATCCGAAAGCCAGTCAACTAACAGGGTATTCCAAAGAAGAGTTATTGACGATGAAAATATTTCAACTACTTCAAGATCACAGCGTAGTAAAAACAAAGCATGCCAGAAGGGAATTGGATGAAAAAGGTCAAGTTGTTGTAGACAATCAGATTAAAAATAAAAACGGCCAGTTGATCCACGTTTCTATAAACGCATCCTATTTCGATAAAGAGAACGGCATCATCATGGGGTTTTTTCGGGATATCAGTGAAAGCAAGAAAAATGAACTGGATTTGAAGAACATTATTGAGGGTACGCATGCGGGCACCTGGCAATGGGATGTTCAGAAAAAAATACAGATCATTAACGACCATTGGGCTCAAATGCTGGGTTATACCGTTGAAGAAATATCCCCTTTAACCACAGAAAAATGGCAAAGTCTCATGCATCCTGAAGATTTAAAAAAACTGGAAGGGTATTTGGATCAGCATTTTGAAGGGGAAATTGAACAGTTCGAATGTGAATGCCGGTTTAAACATAAAAACGGCAATTGGGTGTGGGTACTCTCAAGAGGCAGGGCGTTGGAATGGACGCCGGATGGAAAACCCGGGATCATGTTTGGGACGCATCTTGATATTACCCGATTGAAAAAAACAGAAAATGAATTGATCAGATTATCAGAGTTTCAACGTATCCTCATGAATATGGCATCAAAGTATATTAATTTATCGTATTCTGATGTTGATCAGGTAAAGCAGAATTCTCTACAGGAAATCGGGGAATTTGTTAAAGCTGACAGAGCTTATATTTTTAAATACGATTGGGAAAAAAGAATTGCCATCAATACGTATGAATGGTGTATGGATGGTATTGAACCACAGATAGACAACCTTCAGGCGATGTCCTTTGACACAATCCCGAAGTGTATCAACCCTCATAAAGAAGGAAGAATAGCGTATATTGAAGATGTACTAGCATTGGATACAAACGACCCAGATAGAAAAGTGCTTGAACCCCAAGGCATAAAAAGTCTTTTAGCCATTCCAATCATGAATGGGAACCATTGTGAAGGATTTGTGGGGTTTGATTCGGTTAAACACAAAAAGGTGTATTCGGATCAGGAAAAATCGTTGTTGAAGTTTTTCTCTCAGATTCTTTTGAATATTGATACCAGGGCAACACTTGAGAGCAATTTAATCAAAGAGAAGGAAAAGGCATTGGCAGCTAACCGTGCTAAAAGTGATTTTTTGGCCAATATGAGTCATGAAATCCGAACGCCTTTAAACGGTGTGATTGGTTTCTGTTCGGTCTTGATGGATACGGAATTAACCGAAGCCCAGAAAGAATATACAGATACTATCATGAGTTCGGGAAGAGCTTTATTGGAAATCATCAATGATATTTTGGACTTATCCAAGATCGAGGCCGGGAAAATGGAACTGAATCCCGAAACAACCGATCTTTTTAAATTAATGAGAAACACCACAACGATTGTCAATTTAAAAGCTGATGAAAGGAAAAACAAACTGTTTTATACGATAGATCCTGAAGTACCCAGATTCATTTCAATCGATCCTATTCGGTTAAAGCAGATTTTGATCAATCTTCTAAGCAACGCTGCAAAGTTCACTAAAAATGGCGAAATTGAGCTGATAAGCAAGGTGTTGAAGAAAGACGAACAAAATAAAATCTGTACGTTGAAATTTGCAGTTCGGGATACAGGTATCGGGATCAAGGAAATCAACAAAAAGAAAATACTTGAACCCTTTAGCCAGGAAGATTATACCATTACCAAAAGATACGGCGGTACCGGTTTGGGGCTTGCCATCATCAAAAGTTTATTGTCAAAAATGAATTCTCAATTGATAATTGAAAGTGAATATGGGAAAGGAAGTGTGTTTTCATTCGTCTTAAAAGTCCATTATTCGAATGAGCCACTCAGCCCTTCAAAGAATCCTTCGGATTTGCCAAAAAGGAAAGCAAAAGGGACAACATCGGATAAGAGTGTTTTGATTATTGAGGATAATGAAGTGAATATGAGGGTTGCTGAGCAACTGGTTGCAATAATCAGTAAAGATGTATCTCTTTTAAAAGCTGAAAATGGGGAAAAAGCCATAGAGTTGTTTAAATCAGGTAAACCGGATATCATACTACTGGACCTGAGATTACCGG
>CAYOFT010000196.1:2417-3552 GCA_964403295.1 uncultured Thermotogaceae bacterium
GAGTTGTTTAAATCAGGTAAACCGGATATCATACTACTGGACCTGAGATTACCGGATATCAATGGATATGAGGTGACAAAAAGAATCCGTCGCCTGGACCAAACGGTTCCTATTATCGCCATAACAGCGATGGTTGTTAAAGGTGAGAAAGAAAAATGTTTATCTGAAGGAATGAATCATTATCTTTCAAAACCATTGGATTCTGAAAAGCTTAGAGAGATTATACAAGGTTATTTATAAGGTATGTTGTAAGTCATTATTACAACTAGATAAGTTGAATTAAAATTCTAACTGTCCACGCTGAAATGAGCAGATTTTATCTGATCGTTTTTCAAACGATAGGAACATATAAAAACGCACATAAAACCCGGAGAAAGGTACGAAAAACGTCTCCGGGTTTTTTTAATGAGATTTAAACATTAAGTGTTATAATTAAATATTCATTGTTAAAATATATAATATTTCATTTCAAATCAAGGAGCTAATGATTGATGGAAATAAAGCAAAGTACCATCTTATTAGTAGATGATGATTTGATGAACCTGAGGATTTTAACGTCTGTACTTAAGAAAAAATACCATCTTTTGGTAGCCCAGGGGGGTAAAAAAGCCCTGGATATGATTGAAGCAGACAAATTACCGGATTTGATCCTTTTGGATATTATGATGCCGGATCTCGATGGGTATAGCGTTTGTACAGTCCTGAAAAGCGAAGAAGCGACAAAAGATATTCCGGTTATTTTCATCTCAGCCATGGGACAAGATGTAGATGAAGAAGTGGGCTTAAGTCTTGGTGCGGTGGATTTTATTAAGAAGCCTTTCAGCCTGGCCATTGTTTTAGCGCGTGTAGAAACGCAGTTAAAGCTGGCCAATTCACTGAAAGAGTTAAAAGAACTATACTCAAAATCAACGATTATGAATCGGTTGATTAAATACAAAAATCATCAAATCGAGATGATTCTTAACAATTCCGGGGAGGGTTATCTGGTACTTGATTCGGATCTTGTGATACAGTCAGAGCATTCTAAAGAATGTGACAAAATATTTGGGTATGAAATCAGTGGGAAAAACGTTATCGATGTTTTTTCGAATTTCAAGGGTTTTGATCAAAAAACCGATAAAGAAGTTTTAAGAGA
>CAYOFT010000197.1:0-3549 GCA_964403295.1 uncultured Thermotogaceae bacterium
CCCCTCCCAAGAGGGGATTTTTTGAGATGTTAGTATTTCCTGAGAAATGACAAAATTTCCTACTCAAAAGGTAATGATATCTTATAAACTCTTGTTTCGTAGTGGTTGTGAGTTTATCGTATACTATTTATTTCACCGTTATAAAATAATCCATAATATAGTCCGTTGAAGTGAACTTTACGGTGTAAGTCCCTGGGACAACCGCCTCAAAGAGAAGGGAGCTGTCTTTTTCCTGTAAGTCCGGAGTGTTCCAGATGCCTTTTGTGTTTTCCATTAACAGGATGGGTTCTTGGAGGCGGGCTCGGACCATTTTAACTTTTTTGGACATAATTGGGATACTCAGATTGATTTCAGGCGGATTTGTGTAGGTTTTAGGGGCTTCTTTCTTTAGACTTTCATCCAGAAGGATCCGGAAGGCTTTTTCTTCTCCGTTAAGATAGGTCATTAGCTCATCTAATTTGTTTTGGTACCCAAGATTTGTGATATAAACTGGCAGAAACATTTGATGATCTCTGTTGTTGACTTCAAGATAACCGTTTTCAAATTCCCAGGGGAAAGATGTAAAGGTAATTGTATCAGTTTCATATAATTTTTCAGACAATCCATTTTCTCTTCCCGAAAGTGTTTTTAAATATAGCATTCCCGCATTTTCAGTATCAGAAATGGTAATACCGTTGGTTAGTCTAATGATTG
The DNA here is from genome assembly GCA_964403295.1 of uncultured Thermotogaceae bacterium. Taxonomy (GTDB): domain Bacteria; phylum Thermotogota; class Thermotogae; order MWEM01; family MWEM01; genus JASUTC01. Next base: position 694 of record CAYOFT010000197.1, read on the forward strand.
TGGGTACAGAAAAGGGGAGATAAACGTTGACTGAGGGAGACGCTATCTTTTGGTATACGTTCCATTTCCCGCTATAGCCGGTTATCTGTTGGTTTTTTTCAATGGCGAATTGTCTGACGATTCTTGAATATTCGATTGTGAAAGCAATACCCCTCGGGATGTCAATGAAAAATTCTCTGGAAAACGACAGGGTAGATAATATTAAAACGGTGAATAGCGCTAAAGTAAATTTTCTACTCATTGATCAGTTTTTTAAGTTCTTCTTCAAAAACAACAAAGAGGTTCTCACGATTGAATTTCCCAAAAATTTCACCTTTTTTAAAGATTACACCGCCATTTTTGGTCCCGGCAATTCCCAAATCTGCATGTTTTCCTTCTCCCATTCCATTTACCACACAACCCATGATGGCTATGGTCAAGGGTTTTTTGATGCCTTGAATCATTTCACTAACTCGAGATGTGTATTCTTCCATGTCAATTTCCGTGCGAGCGCAAGTGGGGCAGGAAATAAGATTTACACCCTCTGTTAATCTGAGAGACATCAGGAGCTGATGACCGGCCAACACTTCCTCAACCGGATCTCCTGAAATGGAATAACGCAGGGTGTCACCGATTCCTTTTTTGAGTAAGTGGCTAAGTGCAATGGTTGATTTAACTAAAGATTGTCTTAAGGGACCGGCTTCGGTTACTCCCAGATGCAGAGGGTGTTGGGTTTTGGATGAAAGTTGCTCATTAGTTTGAATGGTTTCAAGTGGACAGGAAGATTTCACAGCAATGACAATGTCTTCAAATCCGTATTTTTCAAGGATTTGAACTTGTTCAAGCGCAGATTCAACCAACGCTTCCACTTTGGATAGATGCATAAATCTCTTGTTGATGGATCCGCTGTTTGCCCCCACTCTTATGGGAACACCCTTTTCCTTAGCAGCTGTTACTATCTCGTGGATTTTCCATTCTGCGTCAATATTTCCCGGGTTTAACCTGATTTTGTCTATTCCGACTTCTATGGCTTTTAAAGCAATTTTGTAGTCGAAGTGGATGTCACCAACAAAGGGAACATCGTGAAAGGCCTTTCGCAATAAACGAAAGGCCTCCACGCATTCTATATCGTATAATGCTATTCTGACAATATCACATCCTGCTGAGACTAATTTTCTGATCTGGACAGTGGTTGAGTAAATATCTTTAGTGTCAGTATTGGTCATGGATTGAACGGATATGGGATTTTTGTCACCAATGGCTGTATGACCCACATGCACTGTTTTTGTTTCTTTTCTACCGGTTATCATTAGTCTTCTTCAAAGGGTGATGTGAGTGAATAATCCTTGATCTCTTCTTTGACCTTTTCTACAAAGAGATTGATGTCCATATCTTTTATTTCCTTTTCGCTTCTTAGTCTTAGGGAGATTTTACCTGATTCGATTTCATTGTCTCCCATAATGATCATATAGGGAATCTTTTTCAATTGAGCTTCACGGATTTTGTAATTGACTTTCTTGGATCGTCCATCCATTTCCACTCGTAATCCGGCTGCCTCCAATGTCTTTTTGACTTTTTGAACTTCCGGAATATGCCTGTCAGCAATCGGCAGGACCATGACTTGTGTTGGTGCGATCCAGGCAGGCAATGCTCCTGCAAAATGTTCAATAAGGATTCCAAAGAACCGTTCCAAAGACCCCAGGATGGTTCTGTGAATCATAGTTGGGCGATGTTCTTCGTTGTCGGCTGCTATATACGTCATGTCGAACCTTTCAGGCATCTGGAAATCCAATTGGCAAGTGGCACATTGCCAGGTTCTTCCCAATGAATCCTTGATATGGAAGTCTATCTTCGGTCCGTAAAAAGCGCCGTCCCCTTCGTTGATTCTGTATTCTGTCCCCGTGGCTTCTAAAGCTTGTTTTAATCCTTCAGTGGCTGTATCCCACTGTTCCTGTGTTCCCATGGAGTTTTCCGGTCTTGTACTTAATTCAACTTCGTATTCAAAACCAAACAGTTTGTACATCTTATCCACCAGTTTGACGACACCGATTAATTCAGGGACTATTTGCTCCGGTGTAATGAAAAGATGTGCATCATCCTGTGTGAATGATCGGACACGGAAGAGACCGTGAAGCACACCGCTCATTTCGTATCGGTGTACTTTTCCAAATTCCGCCATACGCCATGGCAGTTGTCGATAACTGATGGCATCGTTTTTGTACATGATGATGTGTCCAGGACAATTCATTGGCTTAACGGCATAGTGCTGTTCGTCTTTTTCAATGAAGTACATGTTCTCACGGTAATGATCCCAATGTCCGGATTGTTTCCACAGATCCTGATGCATGATAAGCGGTGTCATAACTTCAACATATCCGGCTTCTTTGTGAAATTTTCGCCACATTTCCATCAATTGTAAAAGTGCTGTTGCTCCCTTTGGAAGGAAAAAAGGCATACCGGCTGCTGCATCGTTCATGATGAACAGGTCAAGTTGCGGCCCCAGTTTCCTGTGATCCCGCTTTTTGGCCTCTTCGATAAATTTTAAATATTGTTCAAGCTCTTCATTATTGTGGAAGGCCGTTGCATAAATCCTTTGCAGCATGGGATTGTGCTCGTCACCTCTCCAATAGGCACCGGCCAATGAAAGCAGCTTGAAGCTTTTGATTTTTCCGGTTGAGGGTAAATGGGGTCCTCTACACAGGTCTACAAAATCATCTTGTTTGTAAAAGCTGATGGCTTCATTTTCGGGTAAATCTTTGATTAATTCCACTTTATAATTCTGGCCGTTTTCCGCCATCATTTTAATGGCTTCATCCCGAGGCAGTTCAAATCGGCTGATGGGGTAATTGGCCTTGATGATCTTTTTCATTTCTTTTT
>CAYOFT010000198.1:0-2245 GCA_964403295.1 uncultured Thermotogaceae bacterium
CTATCTTGGAGAATAATATGAATATATGTGTAATAGGTTATTCAGGGAAGATTAACAAAACCCCTGTTAAGGAGCTTTATGATTTTACTTACCGATTAGGTTACACCATAGCTGTCAGAGGGCATACCCTTTGGTCAGGCGGTAGAGATGGTATCATGGATATTGTATCCAAAGGCGCTCACGAGGGCGGCGGCCAAATTGTGGGTGTTTTGCCTTGGGATAAGGGAAACTCCATGTCGAGACCTTCGGATTATATCCAAAACGTGGTATTTACCGGACTGGATTTCACCATGAGAAGCTGTATTTTGGTAAATAACGCCGATCTGGTCATTTCTGTAGGTGGCGGTTCAGGCACAGCAACTGAAATCTTTGCTGCCTATTCTTACGGTAAACCCATTTTGCTATGCTCAAAAAGCGGCGGTTGGACCCAAAAGATAGCAGATACCTTCAAAGATAAATCAAACCCCGTGTTCCTAGACGCCAGAGAAACAGCACCGGTCTTTTTAGTCAACACCATCGACGATATCGAACGACATTTGTAATAAATAGTCTGAGTAACTAGGAGATACAGTGAAAAAACTACACGCATATGTAAGGGAGCACTTCCGAGTGCTCCCATGATATATTTTCGAAAAAATATGTTGAAGATAAAACTTACCGTCTATGCCTCAAAAAATCAAGACATACATATGCAAAATCCACAGGATTTTCAAAAATCAAATAATGAGTATTTCCTCTGAAAAAAACCAACCAGCAATTTTCAAAAAATGAAGCCAGTTTTAATGAATCCTTTGGGGCAAGAATATTATCTGCACGTCCGTGAATGAGCAGCACCTCATTTTTAATTGACTCAAAAACCTTCGGATCCACCTGCCAATCCACTACCATGTCCAATTGTTTTTTTACAGGACCTTCTGTGGGAAGATCTGCATTTGCATGAATATAGAGGTTTTCTAACGTATAGGTTGTGTCAATAGAGGAAGCATTCAGAATAGCCCTGTCAATTCTCTCGGGATAATGCATGAAAATGTATTGAATAAAGATCGTTCCCATGGAATAACCCAGCATATGTGCCTTTTCAATTTGAACAGCATCCATGAATGCGATGACATCCTCCGAAAGCATTTCATAGGTAAAGGGTTTATCTGTATCTGTTGAATAACCCATGCCCCGATTGTCCATGAGAATCACCTGGTATTCATAGGAGAGCATATCGATAATGGTTTGGGGCCAATTTTCCATCGTTCCACCCAATCCCATCAACAATAATAATGGCTCTCCTTCACCGATGACTTTGAATCCCATTTTAATCTCGCCGGTATCCACCTGATAAATCCTGTTACCAAATGAGTCGTAGCCAATGTGTTCTTCCGGAAGTGTCATACTGAAAACTGAAAGACTGATCAGTACAATGACAAAAAAAATAATAGTCTGTTTCATTTAATCTTCTCCTTTTTTGTGCACATCAATGGATATGTGTGATTTGAATGTCAAAACAAACTTATTTAATGTATAATATCATAAAACCCAACTTGGAGGTGCAATTGTAAATGAAAAGATTGACAATTTTATTAATGGTTTTAATCATTCCCTTCTCTCTTTTTTCCATGGATATTTCAGAAGCAATAGGTGATACAACGTTGTTTATTTATGCCTTTGAAACGAATTTGAATCATCTGCGTGTAACCCTTGATGTACTTACAAAAACCGAAGAGGTAAGATCCGGTGATTGGGAACGAATGCGCGGATTAATCGAAGAGCTTCAAAAGCAGGATGAATCAACTCTATATTGGTTTTCAAATCCTGATGGCAGCTATTACACAGTTGAAAAAGATTTAACTGATTATAATTTAAAGGAACGAGAGTATTTTGAACAACTTCAGCAGGAAGAATCAGTTTACGGTGCAGTGATAACAGGTTATACCAGCTTAAAAAAGAGCATTGTTGTTGCCCTGCCTGTTTACAAGGGTGAAACGTTGATTGGCTATCTTGGCGGTTCCAAATATACAGATTCCTTAGTAGAATACCTGGACATGATGGCGCAAAATGGTGTTGTGCGCTCCTTTTATGTAATCACAGCAGACGGAGAAGAGATCATCCGATTCAACATTAATGAGAAAGTGGCACAAAACCTGAACGCTTTAATGTTGGAAACCGGATTCGGGTTATATCCCATGTCGGAGAACAGTCCTTTGGAATACCAGTATATGTTTGGGCCATCACCTGAAACAGGGTGGCTCTACGC
>CAYOFT010000198.1:2345-3496 GCA_964403295.1 uncultured Thermotogaceae bacterium
TTCATCAATTCACTTTTTAAAAGTCCTTTTGAATTTAGAGACATTTGTTGACTTTCTTGAAAGCCTCTGTAAGTTTTGATTTGTTCCTTTTCCAATGAAACGTACCAAATACGCTCAAAATCACCGTCAAAGGAAAGGAAGATATCAAAGGTTTCGGGGAAAAAGATGACGGAACATTCAGTCGTAGCTATTACAGCCTGTTCCAGAACATGTATGGCGGTATCTAAAGTGAATGCTTCTGAAGAATTTTCCAGCAATGCATTCCAAACGTTGATATAATTCTGATCCCCTCTTCCGAACACTTCATCATAAGCCTTATTCCTAAACTGATACAGCGGAAAATTTGCCATGGCAAAAATCTTTCCATCCTTTTTCGTCAGTTCGTTTTCAGCCTCACCCACCTCAAGGGCAATGGCTTGACCCTCTTTGTCTGCTATCATGATGTGTGTGTACATCATGGGTGAGAACCTGACCCGTTTGTCCTGCACAAACCTCTCCATATAAGCAGCTTCAGTGGCATTTTTTATTTGTTCCAAAAAGACATCATGGATAAAGATCGTCGGTCTGCCGTCTGATTTAAAATAGCGTTTGGATAACGATTGAGTGGTTGCGAATACACCTGATTCGTTAATGCCAATCACATTGGCATATCCAATGGGTGTTTTAAAGGAAACAATGAATGCCTTTTGATTGGTAAAATGCTCAATTTCCACTTTAACTTCCGGATTGCTTTCATAATCAAAATTCATCCCCCTGCATGCAACAGTCCCATCATAAACAAAACTGGTGCAAGCAAATACAAGTGTGATGAAACCCAAAAAACAAGTCATTAGAATTGTTCGCTTCATAACCCCTCCCTTGATTCAAATAATAACAATTATACCACCAGCAACCCTCTTGACAAGGATCGGTATTCATGGTATAATATATAAGTAAGCGAAAAAAAGAGGAGATTTTCAATCTCCTCTTTTTTTATTATTTACAGCTTTCTCATGTAATAGTAACTTTTTAAAAACATTCTCAAATTAAAAAGATTCTTTCACAGTCTTTATATTAAAAAATCCCACCCTACGGGGGGGTGCCCCCAACGGGGGTGGGGGGGGTCTAAGCGATTTAACAGTAACAGTGCTGTTCTCTTTATTTTCCAAGAA
>CAYOFT010000199.1:0-3485 GCA_964403295.1 uncultured Thermotogaceae bacterium
AAAATTTAATAAGCATACTTTTTTGTTGTTGAATAATCTATTATATACTATAAACGGATTTTTTTAACGTATCAAGAAATCCCCCCCCTTCGGGGGGGAGGGCCGCTTGCGGCGGGGGGGGTTACCGGCCCCAGCCATCAATTTCATGTTTCGATTACGCTCTAACCATTTTCTGAAATTTAAAAATCCCCGCAGAAAAGATACATGCCGCCAAAAGCAGTAATATCGCGATGTTCAACCCAATATCACTAACAGGCATCCCGGCATTCATCTTTTGCAAACCATCCATCACCCAATACTGAGGGGCAAGAAAGGAAATTCGGTTTAAAAACTCCGGCAAAAACTCTTTGGGCACAAAAATCCCGCTTATAATACCCGTGGGCAGAATGACAATATTCGCCCAAATCCCTATCATACTGGTGTTCTTACACAAACGGCCTACCAAAACGCCCAAACTCAAATTTAACAAGATAAAACAGGCTAAGATCAGTATAGAGCCAGGTATATTCCCAGATAATGAAGGCGCATTTAGTGAAACGGAACCAATCCAGAACAGTAAAACTGCTTGAACTGCAAAAAACAAAAACATGGTGGTCATCAGTGAACCTGTCAACTGGGAAGGCTTGTTGGGTGTGGCAAACATACGGAACAGTAAATTTTTATTTCTGAGATCGATGAGTTCCTGAGACAAAAAGATAATGGAAAACATCATAAATGTAATGATAAAACTGGTGGTCATGAATCCATCCGGTTGTTTGTCGAATTCTGCTTTCTCAAACTGGATGACATTTGTACGATTGATCAACTCAACACTTTCATCTCCGGCTTGATTCAAAAGATGCTCCTGAAGCAGGGCTTTCACGATTTGTTCCGTTTGCTTCATAACCGTATCACCAGGAACAGTATCTATATGCATAAAGCTCATTTGAACAGATTCGCCTGTTGTTGCTTTCTCAAAAAAACCTTCAGGAATCGTCAGAATCATTGGCAACCGCTTTTTCATGTATTCTGATTGGGCCTCTTCTTCATTATAGAGCTTTATCGAAAGGGTTTCGTCGCTTTGAAGCTCTTCAATCAATTTTTCTGAGAGAACACCCCCATCTTGATTGACGATTCCCATGTTGATGGTTTGAATGGAGCCGGTACTGCTTGTCAATGTTGAAATAGCCAGAATAACGATAATCGGTGCGGAGAAAACCCCCAGCAACAACTTGAAATCCTTACCCAAACGCTTCATATTTGCAATAATCAAAGACCATTTCATGTTAAATCTCCTCCCGCTTTAAAAAGACCACCAATCCGGCAAATAACATGATTAGAGACAGAATCAAAACACTCATCACACGCCATTGAAGGTTTGTATAGGCTTGGTTTAAAGCCAAGGTCTCATAGAGTTTAAACAAATTATAATTAGGGGCCAAATTTGTCAACAATGTTGGCTCTCCAAATGATTCAATGGGAAATGACGCACCACCGGCAAACAACATGAACATCAGAACGAAAATACTCAGCGTCGTTCCGCCTTTATCCGTTCGGCAAAAGCCGGTAATCATAGCTCTAAAACCACTGATAAAGAGGGCGTGAAGAGACACAATCAACAATAACGGCCCCAAAGCTACCGGCATTTTCAACAACAGGAAAAACACAACGAAAAAATAAACCAAACACATCATATAACTTATGAAAAAATTCGAAAAAGCATTGCTGAAATACAACGTCAACCGTGAAGGGCCTGTGGCAAAGGAACGGAGAAACAACTTCTTTTCCCTTTCCTGTAAACTGTTCGTTGTGATAAACAAACTGAATGCCACAAAAGTTGACAGGATAAAAAAGGCCATGGGTGACAGGGATTTGATCGCAAGAGCCGGAGTTTTTTGAATAAAGTCCGTTTGATTGACTTTCATCATTTCCTGATACAGCTCATTATTTTTCGTTTCATCAACTTGTTCTGATAGTGTTTTCATAAGATTTTGCTGTTGATTCGTGATATTGATTTCCTTTGTTGCGTTTTGCAAAAAGGTCTGTACGCTACTTTTTTCTATGGATTCTTTTCCTTTGTTCACCCAAGTAATCTTCGATTCCTCGAATATGATCCCCGCTGACCCTTCTTGAGCGGTCAACTCTTCAAATTTCTCAAAACTGTCTGTTTTAACCGTTTTAACAAAAGAAAAGGCTTCACTGTTAAAGGTTTGAAGTAAAACATTCCAGCCCTCCTCATCCGCTGTTGAATAATGATAAAGGGTTAAGGGACTCATTTTCACTTCCTGTTCCATAATATTTTGATACATAAGCCCGTAAAAAAAACCGAGACAAAGTGGGAAAACAAGGGTTAACAGACAATAAACCGGCAGATCCTTTGAAAATACTTTCAAGTCTTTTTTGACTATTGTTAGAAAATGTCCTATTTTTTTATTTTTCACCTTCAACCCTCCTTTAGTCTCTTAGTGCTTTTCCGGTAATACTGAGGAAAACCGTTTCCAGGTTTGGCTCTTCCATGGTGATGGTTTTGATGCGAACATTGCTCTTGAGTAGTGCATGCATAATATTTTCCTCGCAATTATCCCCAAAGATGATTTCCAGAACATCTTCCTGGACGGTCGCCTTTTTAACCCCTTCAATCTCACTCATGACGGAAGCAATATCCGAAGGCATGGCGTCACTGCGAATCATCATGGTACCTTCGCTGGTAATGGTTCGAAGAATTTCTGTTTTTGTTCCGCTTACCAATTCTTTTCCCAAATCCAATATCATCAGCCGGTCACACAGCGCTTCCACTTCTTCCATATAGTGAGAGGTATAGACAACGGTCATCTTTCTTTCCCGGTTCATTTTCCTGACTGATTCAAGAATGTGATTTCGAGATTGGGGATCAACTCCCACTGTCGGCTCATCCAGCACCAAAATATCCGGCTGATGCATAATGGCACAGGCGAGATTCAGTCTCCTTTTCATTCCCCCGGAAAGTTTTTTGACCTTGTCTTTTCGTCTCTCTGAAAGCTCTGCGATCTTTAAAGCCTCTTCCATTCTTTGTTTTAGTGTTGCACCGCCTAAACCATAAAGCCTTCCGAAATAATCCAAATTATCATTGACTGAAAGATTGTCGAACAAAACGATTTCCTGAGGTACAAAACCAATGCGGCTTTTAATCGTCTCTGGATCCTTCTTCACCGATGTCCCCCCAACAAAAACTTCCCCGGAGTCCATGGGGATCAACCCGCAAAGAATATGTATCAGCGTTGTTTTACCCGCACCGTTGGGCCCCAGTAAACCAAAGATTTCCCCGGGTTTGATTTCCAGAGAAACGTTGTCCAAAGCCAGTTTGTCATCATATCGTTTTGTAATGTTTTTAATTAAGATATCGTGCATTTTTATAACCTCCAAAGTTTTTTTATTTTCAACTCAAGTATAAACAGATCATAAAAACTTTAGAAGTATCCTGAGGCACGTTTTTGAAGAAAAAGAAGTGACTTTCGTCATTGGTTTTG
>CAYOFT010000200.1:0-3439 GCA_964403295.1 uncultured Thermotogaceae bacterium
CCATCAAACGAATCAGGAGTCATAGCGCATTCAACGGTGTAAGTATAATGATTGGCCCCTTGAACAAAATTAAAGGGGGGCGTATTCCAGTTGATATGTGCCTCATTCACCACTTCTATAACCTGTTCGGTGGGATCAAAACCGGAATCGACATCGGTTGCATTAAAAGTAATGGTTGCCTGATTGTTTTGAGGTCCCTGTACGATTGAATCCACAACAGGGTCCGTAGCATCCGTATTGTAATTAACGGTGGCAAAATCGGTGACGATCTCGGGAATATACTGTCCGCAGGTAGTGGTTCCCTGTAAGGTGCCTTTAAACACATAGACGCCACCACCGTTATTTAACGTATACACATGATCTGTCACAGACTTGCTTTTGTCATTGGCTTCCACAATCACGGAAGGGATTGCAGTGGGTCCTACAGGCCCTTCAATCAATTGGATATTGACACCGTAGGCCTGAAAGATATCGGGATTGAAGTCCGTGTTGAAGGTCAATTCGATGTGGGTATCCCCGATGTTTTCAAGATTGATCTCGTTTCCTCTGAGTGTTGAAGCGTTTTCCGCTTGGGTTGCGTTTAATGTGGCGGTGGCATTCAAACCGGTTACCCGATACGTTTGCCTGGCCGTGGTGCCCGTATCTGTTCGGGCTTCTATGGTAAAAATGATGGTTGTTCCCGGAGCAGGGATGTTTCCGATGTTGATGTTCCCGTCGGCATCCGGCAGCATCCATTTTTCAGTGTTGAATTGACAGGTGAGCGCTGTTGCGTTTTCACCGGGGGGAAAGGCTATATCCAACAATTCATAGGCATGATCTGCACTTGTGCAGTATGTGAGGAGATCAAAATCGGTGACGTTGGTGCCTTCAACCGTTACTGTTACCAGGAGAGGAGACCACCATTGGGTTTCATCGGCATCCACCAGATAATAAATATCCGTCATATCTAATGAAAGGGCTAATTCTTCAAGATTAAGCGGGGTGGCTTCCACGGTAAAGGAATATTTGATCGTTTTTGTTTTACCGGTGGAATCTTCTGCGGTTACTCGCCATTCATAGTGTTGGCCGTAGTTTAAATCGGGATCATAGGTTCCTTGGCTGGCATAGTAGTCTCCGATTTTCGCCATAGCGCCTGCCGGGCCAAATTCAAGGGTTGTTCGAACAATCGTCGGTTGATTGGACCCCCCTTCAATGAAATCTGCTTCGAATTTCCATTCCAGCAGGGCGTTAAGGGCAACAGTGACCGAACCATTTCCCGGTCTCATGTATACCAGATTCGGAGGTCCGAATTTTAAACAAATGCATCCCACCATTAAGAATATTACTGCCAGTATCGTAATCACTGTAAAAAACACTGTTTTTTTCATAATGTAACCATCCCTTATGATAATAATGTTTTTTATGGTTTTATGCATAAATTCTCCGTTTGTATAAATTAAGAGAATTATTCCCTGGTAACAATTGCAACAGCGTGTAAATTTTTGGGATTTCTTAATATCTAAAAAAGAAAGGTTGAAAATATATAAATTATACAAAATTATTAAATTAAAGTCAAATTTTAAAGAAACGCCTATTATTAATGCTTATTGTTTACAAAAAAAGAACCAATCGGCTTATTTCAACCAATTGGTTCTAAAAAACTCTGATATTATTCAGTTTTAATCTTCAAATAAGATTTTGTAAGGACCATACCCATTTTCTTCCATCTGTTCAAAGGGTATAAACTCAAGGGCTGCTCCGTTAATGCAATATCTCAGTCCGCCTTGGTCTTTTGGCCCGTCTGTAAAAACATGCCCCAGATGAGAACCAGCAATCCCGCTTCTAACTTCAATGACATAGTAATACATGTCCGAAACATATTCCAGGGCATTTGTTGTGATGGCTTTTGTGAAACTAGGCCAACCGGTGCCTGAAGTGAACTTGTCTTCGGAAGAAAAAAGAGGCTCACCGCTGGCGATATCTACATAAATCCCTTTTTCATGATTATCAAGAAGTTCACTTGTGAAGGGGTACTCGGTGCCTGCGTTTTGCGTTATATTATAGGAACTATAACTGAGTCTTTCCTTTAAGGCTTCTTCTGACATATCTCTTTCCACTTTAAATTCAAACAACGGTTTATCCGCTAAACTGAGGGAAATATGGCAATAACCGAATGGATTCTTTTCCAGATAATCCTGATGGTATTCTTCGGCATTGTAAAAGGCTTGAAGAGGTTCGATTTCAATGGCCGTTTTTTTACCTTCCTGACCCTCAAAAGCGCTAATCACTTTTTGCACCCTTTTCATCTGTTGTTCGTTCGTATAATAAATTCCCGATCGATACTGAACACCCAAATCATTTCCCTGTTTGTTGACAGAATATGGATTGATGATCCGCAAAAAATGCAGAATGATTTCTTCCAAACTGATGATATTTTCATTATAATCCACTCTAACGGTTTCCGCATGGCCTGAACCATAGATTACTTCCTCATAGCTTGGGTTTTCCGTATTACCATTTGCATAACCGGATTGAGCATCGACTACTCCCAGAACACGCTCAAAATAGGCCTCAACACCCCAGAAACATCCTCCTGCCAAATAGATAGTGTTGATATTTCGGTACTCATCATCGATGATCATACTAAGCGCTTTTGCATTGTCATTGATCCCGCCATTCATAATGGGAAGTTCTTTCTGTATCCCGTTGATTTCCTTTTTGGCCTCTGTGGCAAAGGATATGGTTATGGTTAGTAATAATAGTAGAATCATTATTTTCTTGTAATTTCGGGGGACAGGCCCGCTCAGTATTGTTCTATGATATTTCATAATTCTCACACTCCTTAATTACTCTAATAATGTTTAGATTGTTACTCTTTTCTTTAGACGTAATTTGTGTGATGATTTCTATGAAAAGGAGTGGAAAAATTGAGGCGCAAAAAAGAACGGTTCTGATTACAAAAAGAAGGGATGATTAACATCTCCCTTCTTTATTGTTAGTAGCTATATTACTCAATCCTGTTTTGATTAAAACAGAATAATACCCACACTTTCAAAAATACGAGTAAAAACACTGGCATATTTGTCGTATTTTTCTACAGGTGCATACGAGACCAGAAAGATGAATTTTCCGGATAAGCTCCAATAATCACTGATCTGGTATATACGCGATTGATACCATGTGTTGTCAGTATCATCGTAAATATTCACCACGGCATGGTCAACATTCAAACCGGAAAGGGTTGTTTGCTCACGTTTAATGAGGTTTTCATTCAACTGAGGATCATCAAGCAATAGCTGTGTAGTAAGATAAATTGAGAAGGAAACGAAACTGCCCTCATCATCCAGCAGCCATACCTGACAAAAACCATCAGCCACTTCTGCATCGTATAAATACCAATCGGATGGATAGTTGAACACAACATTTTCAATAGAAGCCTCATTAGGTAATGGGATTATTT
>CAYOFT010000201.1:0-3411 GCA_964403295.1 uncultured Thermotogaceae bacterium
ATTATATTTTATGTATGGAGGTGATGTTATGCAGAAAAGACATTCAAATCTAAGAGATATTGTAAATCATATCATTTCTGTTTCAGACTTGGGAAGAGGAAAAGCTTCTAAAGTTATTAAGAATATCGAGTCAGATAATGAATCCTATATTATTGTAAAAAACAACAAGCCAAAAGCTGTTATCGTTTCAATTGATGAATATAACCGAATGGTCGATTCTTTGGAAAAAATGGAATTACTTTTGTTAGCTTCAAAAAGGATAAAAACGAACAAACAATCGGAATATTTAGCATATGAAGATGTTTTAGCAGAATTCAATATAACAACAGAAGAAATCGAAAACTTACAGGACACAATCGAACTGGAATAATGTGGAAAATAAAATTTTGTCCGGAAGAATTTTAAAATGGTGGGCGTAACAGGGTTTGAACCTGTGACCTCTTCCGTGTGAGGGAAGCGCTCTCCCGCTGAGCTACACGCCCTTTTGGTAGAATTATTATATCACAAAAATCTATCTTTAACAATGGTATAATCACTTCGAATTTTAGTCTTTTTTTGGGGGAATAAAGATGGAATTATGGGATGTTTTGGACGAAAATCGAAATAAAACCGGGAGGCTCGTTGAAAGAGAGAATCCTGATTCTATATTAGGACCGGGAGAATATCATCTGGTGGTCTTTGCTTTCATTAGAAATAGTGATGGGCGTTTTCTTATATCAAAACGAGCACCCAATAAAATAGTGCCCAATATGTGGGAAATCACAGGCGGTTCTGCCGTAACCGGTGATGATTCTGAAACAGCGATTCTCAGGGAAATCAAGGAAGAATTGGGAATTGATGTGGATCCTGAGAAGGGGAGCTTGCTGAAAAGTTTCAAAATCGATGATGACAGAAGCTTTTTTGCAGATATTTGGACCTTTGACCATGATGTAGACTTGTCCCAGGTTGTTTGTCAACCGGAGGAGGTTACTGAAGCTAAGCTGGCCTCAAAAGAAGAAATTATGACCATGGTAAACGACGGGGTTTTTGCCATGAATTGGTTTGTTTTGGAGTGTTTGGAGACTTTGAAGTAAAGGCTGGTTTAAAAAAGGACTTGATCAAATGAAAATAGGGTATTCTGAAAAGATAAACGATCCGGCGTTTAAACGCTATCAAAAAAATGCAAACAAGTATTCTTTGATATTCTCCCTCATACTCTGCGTAATAGCTGTTGGGGGCTTTTTTATTTATGGTGAAACCAGTGTTGAGATGGATAATCCACAAGCCCTTTATATTGGCATGGGTATTGGAGGGATGTTTATCACGATTGCTTTGATCCAGATCATTCAAAGAGCGAAAAGCAAAACTTGGGATGGTGTAGTGACGGATAAAAAAGTTGAGGAAAAAAGAAGGAAGAAGTACAGCAGTGGCTCGGGACTTTTTAAGCGAAAATATTATGAAGAATACGTTCTTTACGCAGTACATATCAAAGGAGAAAATGGTCATGAACAGACACTCCGTTCTGAAGATGACAGCACAGTATACGATTATTACAAAATCGGTGACAAAGTCAGACATCACAAGGGCTTGAATACTTTCGAGAAATATGATAAAACCGGAGATGAAATCATCTTTTGCAATGCCTGTGCCTCGTTGAACGATATCCATGACGAGGTCTGTCACAGATGCGGAGCGCCTTTGCTGAAATAGGCTATAATCATTAGGTTTAAATTATAAAAAGATAAAAGCGAGGTTTAAGATGCAAAAAAGAACAAAAGTAATCTATTGCAAATTGACTGCCATATCATTCACTGTATTCATCATCCTTTTGCTGTTTTCAACAGTTTTTCAAATGCAAAAAGTTGACTCAAAGGGTGCATTAATAACTTTTACGGACCATTTGGAAAAAAATATTCCTGAATTAATGGCATATTATGATGTGCCTGGTTTGAATATTGCCTTGATTAAAAATGGAAAACAAGTTTGGGCGGATTCATTTGGATACGCCAATGTTGAACAGGGTAAAAAAATGGCGATTGATACGGTTTGCAGGGTGGAATCCATCTCAAAATCCGTAACGGCTTGGGGAATTATGAAGTTGGTGGAAAATGGAAAAATCGAATTAGATGCTCCCATTACCGAATATTTACAAGACTGGGATTTTTCTCAATATAATTATCCTGCTGACTTGATAACGCCACGCATGCTGCTGAATCATACCGCCGGACTTTCTTTAGGAACCATAGGACCGGATGCGCTTTATTCTCCGGATGATCGTATTCCGGCATTAAAAGATATTTTAAAAGAAGAATTCTCAATGATTCGTTCCCCGGGAGAGCAATTTTCTTATTCCGATACCGGATACAATATACTTGAATTGCTGGTGGAGACCGTTACCGGTCAAGCATTTGATGAATACATGCAGGAAGAAATCCTCATACCATTGGGAATGAATCATTCCAGTTACGATTGGAAAGTTTTTCCAGTTGAGGAAATCCCCTTGGGATATAATACAAATAAAGAATCCATTCCTGTCTATACTTATGCCATGAAAGCATCCGGAAATCTCTTTTCAACACTGGAAGATATCACGACTTTCATCATATCCGGTATGGGTCATGTTTATACCAATCAAACGGTTCTTAAGGAATCAAGTATCGAACAATTATATGATCAAAGTGTTGAACAGATTCCCGGACTATATGGCCTTGTTTTTGAAGGTTACGGGCTGGGTCATTTTATAGAAGTTCTCTCCAACGGTGAAAGGGCACTTAGCCATGGTGGCCAGGGCACGGGTTGGATGACGCATTTTCATTCCATTCCTGAGTCAGGTGATGGAATTGTTATTCTGTCAAACAGCCAACGAACATGGCCTGTTTTTGCAACCCTGTTACAAGACTGGTCGAATTGGTCAGGCTTTTCACCGGTGGGGATGTCAAGGCTTTTGCTGGGACAAAAGCTTTTATGGTTACTGATAGCCGGTTTGATTTTCTTTAGTCTTTGGAAGATTTGGGAATTGATCGAAGACCTTGTTAAAGGAAAAAGACAATTTCTCGTATATGCCAAAGGAATTTCCATAAGGCCAATCATTCTGATTGTTGTTGCCTTAACCCTGTTGATTGTGGTTTATTTGGCAGTAAATATGACTTATCAACCACTCTTTTCAATTTTTCCTGTTGCATCGTACTGGTTCTTTTCGGTACTCGTTGGGTTATGCTTTGTTTTGCTCTTTCTGGGCTTTTTCCCTGCTTCAGGAAAATCACGAAAAATTTGAATAAGCAACTTTTAGCAGTAGAACTATCACTTTGCTTATGAAAGTGAAATCTTTCGCATTTGCGTTATGAGGGTGATGACCATAAACAATATCCTTGATTTACTGATTAATCTGATCAAAAACATGGCCGTTATTATCGTTCTGGCGTATGTGTTTAC
>CAYOFT010000202.1:0-3350 GCA_964403295.1 uncultured Thermotogaceae bacterium
AAAGTTCCGGAAAAAACAAAATGTTCTTGGTTGACAAGGATGATTTTCTTTCTCAATTGATATAAGTCATAGGATTTAATATCTTTACCATTAAGAAAGATTGTATTGTGATGGTCCTCAATAATTCCAACTAAACAGTTAAAGAAAGTGCTTTTACCCAGCCCGCTTTCTCCGGTAATGAGAATTTTATCTCCGGGATTAATCTCAAAATCCGGAATACTTATCTGTTTATCGCCGATGGTATATTCGAAATTTCTGACTGAAATTTTACAATCATGTTCAAGTGGCATCGAACCGAAAAACTCTTTTTTTAGAGAAAGAATATTTTCAATGGCAATCCTGCTGGGTTTCACATTAAAGAATTTGAATAGTCTGGAGTAAAGACTGCGAAAAGCATTAAAAAACAATGGGGAAAACGTATATAGAATAACAAGTTCGCCAACGGAAAGAGAATTTGCCGATAGGATTGTTGAAGTTATAAAAACTGCAATCAAGGGCGCGATAATAACAATGATATTCTGAATATTATCAACATAGGAGTTAATAACGGATAACTTCACATCACTATCATTCATTAACTCATGTGTTTCGGAAAATTTGTTGATAAAGTAATCGTGACTGGAGGTGGTCTTGATTTGTTTCACTGCCGACAACATTTCAACAGAACAGGTTGCAAGCTCTCTGAATCGCTGTAATCTTTCTTCTCCTTTCTTTTTGATCATTCTTCCTGAGAAAACAGTTGCGATAAAAATGATCGGAAGGAAGGCGATAATAACAAAACCGCCCAAACGGCTTGAGTTGAAAATTATGATTCCATAAACTAAGACTTCTGTTAAGTCTATCGGGAAAAGCAAGAGGGAATAATAAAAAAGACATACTTCATTGGTAGTAGAAACCGTCTCGCTCCAAATCTTTCCAACTGTATTATTATTCAAATATTCAAAAGTTGTGTATAAAATATGCTGCAACATGCCTTTTCTGACGGTCAGTAATCCTTTATAAAGAACTCTGTGAGATAAGATGTTTGAATAAACAGAAAATATAAAAATAATACCATATGAAAAAATAAGAAATAATAACAAACGAACCTGATCGGGGCTTTTGAGATTATCAAAAAAAGCATTATAGAAGGATTTTGTCTTAATTGAAATATTGAATGATAGAACCACTGTAACAATGGTCATAATATAAATTACTATAAATAGTTTATAATTGTCTTTAATAAATAGTTTGAAGGATTTCAAAGAATCATTCCTTTGTTGTCTGTTTTTATTTTCACCTTTCTTTGATATAATTTTATACGAATACATATGATATGCAAATCGAGAAGAAGATTCTAAATAGCACTAATAAAGGAAATATAAGAATATGCTATTTGAAGATATGTCGTTACACGTGAGAGAAAATGCTTTTTGAAATAGCTTATAGAGGTACATCGAAAAAAAATACTTTATAAAGTAACAATCTGGTAAAAAAACGGCGGTGTTAGAGATCAATCTAAATCAGGTTTTGGAATCTATCAAGCATAATACTTTTTCAAGGGCGATTATTCATTATTTGAGTCAATATTCAACTAATGATGATTTAAAACAATATCTTTCTCTTGTGAAAGAAGCTTACCGAGATGCTCCTGCCGACAAACTAAAACAAATAGACACTGCTCTCAAAGGTTGTAAGAATCAAGGTATTAAATATTTATTGTTAAGTTACAAATTGGGGATGGCGAGATTATCGGGAGAAAGAAGTATAAGCAAAAAACTGTATTTAAAGCTTATTAAAGAATACGATCATATACCTGTTTCATGTCGAAAAGCGGTTGCAAGGGAATTAAGCCTCTACAGTTCTTATAATTATGCCAAAGTAAAAATATTCAGAACATGGAGCCAAAAACATTTGGAAGATGCTTTTGATAACTCTTTTAACACACTTCAAGAGGCAGTAAAATTATTCTCTTCTGTTGATGAAAAAACATCAGATGCTTTTCATGAAACTTTTCAAGAGGCTTTAAGTGTTCAACAGCCATATTTGATTCTTACTGCGTTGAATAACGCTGTTTATTTAAGCAGAAAGCAAAACTTCAAGAAAGCGGTTCAAATGGCCGAAAAGTTGGGATATTATTCCGGTTATTATGCCAATAATTCCCATCTTCTACTCATTAAATTTGATACCATTATGACTATTTCCAAGATGAACAACGATTATGAAAACTTTTTTGAAGCAGCAAATATTGCGAATTATATATATGAAAAAATGATTAAACCCTTTCCAAACCTCAAAAAAACATACTATGGCTGTATACGATTTGCAAGAAAATATGCTCTTGTCCAAAAGAAAAAGCCCCTTAAGAGCAATGAAGTGTTGAATAACAAAGTGATGCGTAATTTTTTAAATGGAAAAATCGGAAAACCCAATGCCTTTGCAATCAGACATGGATTGTCTCACGCTTCAATTTATAGAATTTTACACGGAGAACGAAAGACGGTAAAAATAGCTACTCTCAAAAAGATTGTAAGCACCCTAGATTTGGAGTATTCGTTTAAAAATCCTCGAGAAATTAATTTTATTATAAAAAAGATGAAAGAAGAGCAGTTGTTTGAGGGATATCTTAAAAGAATCCGACAGTTAACTGATTCTGAATTTAGGTATTTCATTCCACGTGCTATTTTTAAGGCCCCATCCAACAATGGAGTTGATTATGCTAAACTATTTTCACTGTTAGGTGATAGAGATTCTTTGCTTGAATATGTTGGCAGGGATTATTCGGGTAAAGCGTTTGTTAGCCGCTGTTTTAATGAGTCTTTTAGTTTTTACAGGGGAAGAAGTGACCTTTTAAAGAAACTCGTCGAAGTTTGCGGAAAAGAACAAATTGAAAAATTAATAAGTTTATACACTTCATTGAAATCGAATGATGAAATTGAACTGTTCAGCAGGTTTTTAAGAGAATACACCTGGGGATTGACGGTAAAAGCTGATTTCAATAAGGAAGAAATACTTTCAAACAGATTTTCTGATCCTTACTATCAGAGGATTGTTTTGTTTTGCAATCACATGAATCTTTTGGTATTGGATGTGTATTTGTGTACTTGGTTTTTTGAAATAGAAGAGAGGGAAAAATTGATTAAGTGCTTTGCAATGAATACCCACTGAATTATTCTGTCTATAAACCCATACTTTTGTATTATCTTCCCAGTTTCATGTTAATGCTTGAATTAAATCCTAATCAGAATAATCAACAATCCCCTTACAAAATTGATATAAGTCGATATTGGGGTCTTCAAATTCTTTTAATTGGCTTCTGATCTGATAAATCTCACCATCAATGACGCCATCATAACTCATGGGATTGTAAT
>CAYOFT010000203.1:0-3327 GCA_964403295.1 uncultured Thermotogaceae bacterium
AAGGGAAAGAATTTGCGTAAAACGTTGAAAGTAACAGAAGAAACATATTTCAACCGAATGGACAAGTTTTTACGGAAAGCCTTGGAAGAGTTCAAATTGGCTTCTCTTTACAAGATTATCCGTAAAGGTGATGTGAAGGTCAACGGAAAAAGAGTCAAAGACCCTTCTGCTTCCCTGGAAATTGGGGATGAGGTTTCCGTTTGGCTGCCTTCGGATAAAACGGTGAAGGAACGCATCAAACGTACTGTAGAGGGAAAAAGGGAATTGAAACCGGTTGATATGAATCTGGATATCATCATGGAAGATGGAGATTTATTGGCGATCAACAAGGATGCGGGGATTTCAGTACATCCGGGAACCGGTGAGGAAAACCGAGCGACACTAATTGAAGGCTTGATGTTTTACGGGCAAAGGAAAGGTTTTGACCCGTATTTGGTTCACAGGTTGGACAGAGATACATCTGGTGTATTGTTAGTTTCAAAAAAGCGACAATTGGCAAGAAGACTGTCTAAATTGATCGCGGATAAAAATGTTTACAAGGAATACATGGTTTTGTTTTCTGGAAGGGTTACCAAAGAGTTTGTATGCAATGGTCCGATTGAGGAGAAAAGTGCCATTTCAAGAATTTATCCCTTTGGTTTGTATAGCTTGGAAAACAACGTATCTGAGTGGTTTACACTGGCAAAGGTTGTGATAGAATCTGGCAGAAAGCATCAAATCAGAAGGCATCTTTCTCAATCAGGGTATCCTGTTGCCGGTGATGATAAATACGGAAACCGGGATATCAATCACAAATTGAGTTCTTTGGGACTCAAAAGGCAATTTCTACATTGCTATAAGATATCTTTTTTCGATTTAGCACAGGAAAAGGAATATTATCTTGAAGCAGAGTTAAAAAACGATTTGAAGTCTTTTTTAAAACGACTACAGGAGGTTGATTAGCAATTGGATAATAAGATTTTTCTCTCAAAAATCGAGTACATGATGAAAAAACTTATTGAAGGCCAGGTCATTTTAACTGCCATCGATGAAGACAGGGGAGCCACAGGGATGACCGTTGCATGGGGATTTTTTGGAAACATGTGGAATGAGCCCTTTTTCATCGCTGCGGTTCGTCCATACCGATATACTCTGAAGGCCATACATGAAGCAAAATCCTTCAGTGTGAATTTTTTTGATGACGGACATAAAGATGCCTTAAACTATTTCGGTTCGGTTTCCGGTTATGATGAAGACAAATTCAAAAAAGGCCTGATACATTATTCGGAAACCAAAGAACGATTTGCCATGATTAATGAGGCAAGAATAGTTTTGAACTGTCACATCGTCACCAACAATCAGATTGAGGCATTTAATCTGGAAAGCTCATACATACAAAAACATTATCAACAGGATAACGGTTATCATGCCATGCTTTACGGACGAATTGACGAAATAGTCATGAGAGATCATTTAAAGATATAAACCATCTATGAAGACAGATAAATCAGTGATAATAAGAGAAGCCAAAGAATCAGATGCCAAGGCCATTATTGACTATTTAAAGGAAAATCAGGACAGATTTTTGTATATGATTTCCAGAACAGAAGAGATGAAATTGGATGAAGATTATGAGAAACAGATGATTAAACTCCACGCTCAAAGAGAAAATTGCGCCTTTTTTGTTGCATTGGAACAGGATAAAATTATTGGCATGCTGAATTTTGTAGGCGGAAACAGATCAAGAGATATGCATGATGGGGAATTCGGTCTTTCGGTAAAAAAAGATTATTTCGGTCGAGGTATCGGCTCCGGGCTTATGGAAAATCTCATGCGATGGGGACAAAATAATCAGGTAATAAGAAGGATGACGCTTTTTGTCATGCATTCCAATAAACGGGCGATAAATCTCTATAAAAGATTTGGTTTTAGTATAGAAGGGGTCAGAAGAAAGGCAGTTAGATTTGAAGACGGTAGAGTTCAAGACCTGATCATGATGGGTATTTTAAAAAGGGAAGGAAGCAATGAATGGATAGACGCCAGGCAATAGTGGTCCGGTTTCATTCCAATATGCTGGATGTGATCGATAATCAGACCCGGAAAAGATACACCTGCACGCTAAGGGGAAAGTTCAAGAAACAGCGAATCAGACCCATTGTGGGAGATATTGTGGAGTATATTGGCTTTCAGGATATGAAGGGAAGAATTGAAAATATACTCCCTAGAAAGAATGAACTGGACCGGCCAAAAATTGCGAATATTGATCAGGTAATCCTCGTCTTAACAGTATCACACCCACCGATTTCACTTCTAACTTTGGATAAATTCTTGATCATGGCTGAATTTCAAGATATCGAAAGCGTTTTGGTATTTAACAAAGCTGATCTTTTGAATCAGCAGGAGAAACAAGAGCAGCAACGATTGACGGACTATTATTCAGGTCATTATACAACCATTCAAACCAGCGCAAAAACGGGAGAAGGCTTAGATCTTCTAGAACAGATATTCAACGGGAAAACATCTACATTGGCAGGGATGTCAGGCGTTGGCAAAAGCAGTTTATTAAATGCCATTGAACCGGGATTAAAGTTAAAGGAAGGGGTGCTGTCCCAGCAATTGGAAAGGGGAAAACACACCACCACGTACACCGAACTACTCAAGATTGGAGAAAGCGGATTGATCGCGGACACACCGGGTTTTGCATTTCTCGATTTAACAGATTTCAAAGAGGAAAGCATCCGATTTTTAATGCCGGATTTGATGAATCATTCACAAGACTGTGCTTTTGAGAATTGCTCGCATATCAATGAACCCGATTGTGCGGTAAAAGCGGCAGTTCAAGCAGGTGAGATCTTATCCAGCAGATACGAGAATTATTTAAAGGTCATTGAGGAGATTGGTAATGAATAAGGTACATTAACCAAAAAAAGGGAGTGATGTTTATGAGAAAGGCTTTGTTGACGGTTTTATTGGTAAGTGTTATTGTTTTTGTCTCAATCAGTTTTATGGGTGCTTCTTGTACGGTTAGCCCTGGACCAGGACCAGCTTATTATACTTTGACAGTAACAAACCAATCTGGTGTTACATTGCGTCTTGAAATCCATGATGATTTGATTTTTGATTGGATAATAAGGCAAGAAACGGTAGGTAATTGGTGGAATGCCTCAAATTCAATATTAGGAGAACCAGGATATTATCTTAGAGTTAGGAATATGAGTAACGGGACATATTTACAATTTAGTTCCGGTAATACATGGTGGTATATCACAGGTTCACAATCGTTTACTGTACCAGGCGGCGGTTGGGTCACTGAAGGAAGATAAAAGAAGAAGGTGAAAAGATGAAAAA
>CAYOFT010000204.1:0-3322 GCA_964403295.1 uncultured Thermotogaceae bacterium
ATGAAGTTTACACTGTTGAATTGTATGAAGCCCTTTCTTTTCAGGCACAGGAAAGACTCACTAACCTTGGATATTCAAACTGTCATTTTAAGGTGGGAGACGGTTCTGAAGGGTGGGAGGAATTTTCCCCCTATGACCGGATTATCTGTACTTCTGCCGCATCGGAAATTCCTGAACCCCTCATCAATCAACTTTCCATTAATGGCATCATGATCATACCGGTTGGCCCTCCCATGGTTCAAAACCTTTACAAAATCACCAAAAAAGAAGAAAGTCAGCTGAAAAAAGAAATTCTGGAAAGTGTTCGATTTGTGGAATTCCAGGGAAAATATGGATGGCATTGAATGACTTGCACTTCTTTTTTTGATATGGTATGATACGAATAGTTAGTAATCCGAAGTTGTTTAAGGGGGCCTGAAGTGCAAGTTAAACTGCTTTATTTATATACTGCCATAACCGTCACCATGCAATCCATCATCAGAACTGACATGAACCTTTTCTTTCGTGAAGTTGGATTCACCAATGCAGATGTGGGAAATATCATGTCCGCTTCACTTTGGGGAGCTGCCTTTTTGGGATTGGGCGTCAGCATCTTTGCTGATATTTTGGGTCGAAAAAGAATGCTCATCGCCTCTTTGATCTTTTTTCCTTTAGCAAATCTTGCCATGATCCTGACGGACAATCTTAGCCTGATTCTGTTGTTTTCATTTATTAAAGGCGGTTTTATGGTTGTCAGTTTTACAGTTGTCCAAGCCATGGTCATTGATATTACCAAACCTAAAAATCGGGCACAAGTTGTGGGTTTGAATTTTGGCATCATGATGGGCGTTGGTGTTTTGGGTAATTTTCTCGGCGGTGTCCTGGGAAGCTGGCTGGGGCTGCAAAACGCTTTGTTCTTTGCTGTTTTCGGTTATTTTTTTGGTCTTTTACCTTTGTTGGGTATCCATGACAAATTCATCGGTGGCTCTATTCGATCCATCTTTGATATCTCTCATTTTAATAAAGAGCAAAAAGTTATCATCGTCTTTCATTTTTTAACCACTGTTACAATCGGATTTGGAGCAGGGTTATTCATCCACTTTGGAAACCTCATTTTCAAAGACCTGTTTAACATGTCCACCTTTGGGATTGGTATTGCATTGGCCATTGCCCAAATGGGAACCGCGATTAGCAACATGTTCACCCATCGCATGGGTGTTTATTTCGGTCCCCTTCGATTTAAATTAATTACCCAAACGCTTGTTGTTCCCCTTATCTTTTCAATGGCATTCATCAGAAATCCATTCCTGTTCATCATTGTATATGCCATGCGTTTCGTTCTCATGAACAGCGGAAACCCCATTATCAACACCATCATCAATTCTTATGTACCAAGAGACAAGATTTCCACCATTGCGGGTCTGAATTCCTTGCTGAACAATTCAGTAAGAGCCGTTGCGGCTATGCTTTTTGGGTATATCGTTGGCGCCAGCATTGAAGGTTACACTACTTTGTTCATCATCAGCGGTATCTTTTACGGCATCAACGTCTTCATCGCCTACTTCATGTACAAACGGTATGAAAACGACCCTCAAGTGAAAGAGCTTTACAATCATAAAAGAGGCTAGTCCTTTCTGTTTACTTCTATTTTTGATAAAACTTCTATTTGGTGATTCTGCTTAAAAACCATTTGAGAAAACCTTTTCTCAATGCACAAGATATTCTTAAAAAACAAATGAAATTTAACGCTATTCATAAATAAAACTCTCTAAAGTCTTCTCAGTTAAAAAAACAGCGTTTGGAGAAATAAAAACGATGTTATATAATGATTTGTGAAAAGGTTTTCTTTGTTTATTGAAGCGAATAACAAACGTTTTTAAAATCCACCAAAAAGGATTTGAAAAAATGTACAAAAAGAAGCCAAGCGTTTTGGAAGTTGCAAAAGAAGCCGGTGTATCTCCAGCTACTGTTTCAAGAGTCTTTAATAACAATTTAAAGGTAAACACTGAAATGAAAGAAAAGGTGTTGGCAGCAGCCAAAAAAATCGGTTATAAAAGAAATTTTTACGCCAAAGCTTTAATTGAGGGGAAAACCAATTTTATCGGATTAATTCTTACCCGTTTTGAAATAAGGCATTATACGGGCATTGTGTCCGCAGCTGAATCAGTGATTGATGATGCGGGTTATATTTTCATTGTCACCAGCAGTAAGTACTCCAAGCGAAAAGAACAGGAAAAAATCACGCTTTTCTCCGATCTGAATTTTGCAGGAATCGTAATTATTACAGTTGGCTTATCGGATGAAGAAATCGTAGATATCTCTAAAAAAAGCGCTCCATTAATCATTTTTGACAGAAAAGTCAAGGGGTATGAAGATAAATGCATTTATTTTAATTACCACGGTTATCAAAAGTCAATTACTGAACTACTCATCCACAAAGGCCATCAAAATATTCTTCACTTGTGTGGCCCAACTCGCCTTCAAGTCTACAAAGAAAAGTATAACGGCTATGTATGTGCAATGAAAGAAAATCTTCTGAGTGAAAAGATCCATTATATTGTATGCGATGGAGCCACGAACGAGGCGGGTTACACAGCAACGAAAAAGGCTTTAAAAAATCGCACGTTTACTGCCATTGCATGCCAAAATGATCAGTTGGCTTTTGGAGCCATGTCTGCTATTAAAGAATACGGGTTAACTATCCCCGGCGATATTTCCATAACTGGATTTAATGACGTTCCCGAAGCTGCATTTACATCTCCATCTTTAACAACCGTCAATTTTGATTACACGGCTGTAGGAAATTTTATCGGCAGAAAGATTCTCAGTGAAATAAAGAAAGAAAAGTTTACAGATTCAGTACCAGTGTTTAAAATTATCGAAAGAAAATCCGTTAAAACGCTTTAAGGGGAGATGCGATGAAAAGAAAACGAAAAGATACTTTGTTTGCTTGGTTTACTATTTTACCGGCACTTTCCATTCAGGTAGTTTTTATCTACGCTCCATTGATATGGGCAATTTTCATTAGCTTTTTCAAGTGGAATATGATCCGACCCATGCGATTTGTAGGGTTGGCTAATTATGAAAGAATGTTCACACGAACAGAATTTTGGGATTCTTTAAGGATTACTTTCATCTATGTTCTTGGTACTGTTCCCACATCAATTCTCATTGGGTTGGGGTTAGCCTTATTGATGAACATGGAATGGTTGAAATTTAAGGGTTTTTTCAGAACAGCCTTTTATATTCCGGTTATCACAGCTATGGCAGCTGCAGCTGTTATTTGGAGTTGGATATTTGAACCCAGTTACGGCTTTTTAAACTGGTTTCTTTCTTTGTTTGG
>CAYOFT010000205.1:0-3281 GCA_964403295.1 uncultured Thermotogaceae bacterium
TCAATTAACTCTTTAAAATCACTAATTCCAATGGGTAGTCTTTTCATCTTCTCACCCCACTTTGATTCTTGATTATATCATTTATTTTTACCTGAATATGATTGTATTGTGAAAAGCAATTTTCGTATATAAACGAATTTGCTATAATTTTCATGCCATAGTAGAGAATAAATCCAAAGTTGAGTGATAAACAGTGTAGGGGACAGGATTGCTGATTTTCGTATCAGCGGCCCTGTCCCCTACACTGTTTATCACTGAAAAGAATATAGTAACAGTAAATAGGGCCCATTCATGTTTTGATTATTGGTTGAGACCAACAATTGTTTTTAATTATAAAATGAATTAGATTGTAACAATTATTTACTATTTTCTTGTAAATTTGATAGAATAGAACCGGTTTATCAAAAAAAAGAAACAGGTGATGAAATGGTTGAAAAGATTCAGGAATTTTCAAAAATATACAAAAATGAAGTCAAAGAGCCATATAACGGTCAATTGAAATCTTCAGTTTTAATGGAAAAGGAAATCCCAAATGAATTAGAATCCATTATTAAAGATAAAACCATTAAAGGGTCTGTAGGTAAGGGGGTTCACACTTACTATCCTTGGATAGGACTATTTGACAAAAGGGTTTCCACGGGGGCAACAAATGGTTTTTACGTTGTTTTGCTTTTTAGTGATGATTTTGAATATCTGTATTTGACATTGAATCAAGGATCGACTGTTCAAGATAAGAGAGCGATTGAAGACAATACAGATTTTGTTTACGGTTGTATGTCTTATATTGAGGGTTTTAAAAAGGGAGTATTACCCAAAAACAGTCTTGTTAGAAAACTTGAATATAAACCTAGTAATAATGGCATGAAATACGAACAAACGAATTTATTTTATAAAGAATACAAAATTTCAGAGATGGATGAAAACGAATTTAGAGACGATTTAAAAAGAATGGTTGAAGCTTATAACAAGTGTTGTGAAAGGTATCAGAAACATGGAAATATCATGGAGGCTGAGGTGACTGAAACAAAAACTATCGATATTAATCAATTTAGTGATGATATTATAAAAGCAAACTTGAAATTTCCAAAAAACACAATAACAAGATTCATTGCATCTCTAGTGACAAAACCTTTCCTGATTCTCACAGGTCTTGCCGGTTCCGGAAAAACAAAACTGGCTCAGGCGTTTGTGAAATGGATATGTGAAGGTCCGGAACAATATTGTCTTGTTCCTGTGGGTTCTGACTGGACAAATCGGGAACCGCTTCTGGGCTTTCCCAATGCATTGAACCCCGGAAAATACTGTAAACCGGATAACCGGATTCTGGATGTGCTTATTGAAGCGGGAAAAGAGGAAAATCTCGAAAAACCGTATTTTATCATTCTGGATGAGATGAATCTGTCCCATGTGGAACGGTATTTTGCTGATTTTCTCTCCGCAATGGAGTCCTGGGAGGCGATACCGCTTCATCATTCTGATAATGGAAATGAAGCGAATTGGGATGGGGTTCCGGAAAAGTTGACGATTTCGGATAATGTGTATGTCATCGGGACTGTCAATGTGGATGAGACAACGTATATGTTCAGTCCGAAAGTGCTGGACAGGGCGAATGTAATTGAATTTAGAATCACGGAAAAGGATTTGTCCGAATTTATCAGCCATCCCATGAAACCGGAACTATACCAACTTGAAGGCCTTGGAAGTAACATGTCGGCCAGTTTTGTTTCACTTTCGGGTGAAGAAACCAATCAATTTACAAATAACGGGTTTTTAAAAGAGAAAATCCCGGCTTTTTTCAGAACGTTGAAAAATGAGGGAGGCGAATTCGGCTACAGAACTACTTACGAAGTATACAGGTTTTTTAATATTTACAAAGAGATTGATGAAAACAGTGAAGATGAAACCATTCTGGATTTTGCAGTACTTCAAAAACTGCTTCCGAAACTTCATGGATCAAGGAAAAAATTGGTGCCGCTTCTGGATGCCCTCGGTATGCTTTGCTTACAAACCGGTACAGATCGGGAAAAGTTAACGGAGTTTGAAAAGTCACCAGACCATATTTTTGAATCAGAAGAAGTTATTTTAAAACACACATTAGAAAAGCTTTTAAGGATGAAAAAAAGAGTCATACAGGAAGGCTTTACGAGTTTTGCCGAAGCATAGGTTTTTTTTACGATGAAAAGTTATAAGTTCTGTATCGATGAAGATAAGAGGTATTTTTGTGACATCATTCCTGAAAGAGCACATGACCATGCTATTCACGTTATCAGCGAAGAAGAGGCATTGGAAAATGGTGAAGCCTGTATTCAGCTTCTTGAAGGAACGGTTTATGAATACAGACTTTCATCGGAACTGGAATTTCAGGAATTCCCGGGATTCATTCAACCCTCCGGATTCAATACATATACCGGAAGGTTTAACACGGGAATCTCAGTGGGTACTGTTACTTTAAAGATAGTTGATAAAAAAAATGACCGTTATTATGACTTGTTTCTGGAAATCCGGTCAAAAAAAATCACTTATAGAAGCGATTACCGTTTTATGCTGGAAGCCATAGCGGAAAAATGCACAGATCTTTTGATGATCAACAATGCAACGGCTTCGGGAAATTTCACTCCGGATTTTACAACCGACCCGAAAACAGCATATCAGCGTTTTGCTTTCGTAAAATCCTTTTTTGATTCAGAAGAATTTGACAATGCTATTTTCAGAATCCTTCAGGACCCTGTGACGGATTGGATTGAACAAGTTGAGAAAATGGATATTCGAAGAATCAGGAGATTGTCGGGAAAACATCTTCGTCAGATTTCCGGTGAGACGAACAGATTTCCCCTTCCTGAAAAACACTCTCTGAGAAAGCATTTGCAATCGATCCCTGTAAAGTTGGAAAATGTAAAGAAAGAGGACACAACCGATGTTCACGAAAACAGGTTTGTCTCTTTTGTCTTGAATGAAGTGTTATTTTTCTGCTCGCAAATCAGAAACGCACTGAATCAGTACCAGGAACAGCGGGAATATCAGGAAGTAATCCGTCTGGAGGAAAAAATCAATGCAATCCTGAAACACGATCTGTTCAGGGGTCTTTCGGATGCCACATATATCCCATTCAACAGCCCGATCCTTCAAAGAAGGGAAGGTTATCGTGAAATACTGAAATTCTGGCTACAGTTTGAACTGGCGGCACAGCTGATCTGGCGTGGCGGAGATGAGGTTTATCGGGCAGGAAAACGGGATGTTGCGGTGTTGTATGAGTATTGGCTTTTCTTTCAGTTATTGGATGT
>CAYOFT010000206.1:0-3269 GCA_964403295.1 uncultured Thermotogaceae bacterium
TCAGAGATTTTGGTGACTGGAATCAGTTGATTTACAGTGGAATACTCATGTTAACTGTTATTTTTCTTCCTAGAGGGGTTTTTAATATTATTGGTGATCTTTTTAAGAAACCAAAAGGCTCGCCAGGTGACATGATGGGTAAAGAGGTGAAAAAATGAGTATTCTAAACATACAGGGTTTATTGAAACAATTCGGTGGGTTGAAGGCCGTTAACGAGGTTAGTTTTGAAGTGAACAAAGGTGACAGGCTGGGAATTTTAGGGCCAAACGGTGCCGGTAAAACAACCTTGTTTAATCTGATTACCGGATTTATAAAATCGGATTCCGGAACAGTCGATTTTCAAGGGGAAACAATTACAGGCATGTCTCCTGAAAAAATAGCCAATATGGGATTAGTCAGGACTTTCCAAATCGTTAAACCCTTTAAGGAATTGACGGTTTACGACAATCTAAAAATTGCAACGCTTTCAAAAAAAATGAAAAAAGAAATTAAGTCAGAACCTGAAAGAACGGCATGGATCGAAAAAATAGCTGAAATATCTGAACTTTCACATGTGTTATCTGAAAATGTTGAGCTTTTACCTCACGGTTATTTAAAAAAGCTTGAGGTTGCCAAGGCTTTGACAGCTAATCCAACGATTATACTCCTGGATGAGCCCTTTGCAGGCTTAACCTATCACGAAATTGACCCCATTTCCAGGGTTATTAGACGGGCTAATGAAGAAAATGGAACCACCATCGTTCTCATTGAGCATCGCCTGAAAGAATTCATGAAACTGGTTGAGAGAATTGTTGCCATTGACTATGGTGAAAAGATTGCTGAAGGTACGCCAACAGAAATTATCAATAATCCGAAAGTAATCGAATCCTATCTTGGAAAGGGGGGTGCTGATCTTGTCAATTCTTAAACTGACCAATGTTACTTCTGGATACGATTCTGCAATTGTGCTTGAAGAACTGTCATTGGAAATTGAAGAAGGCCAGTGTCTGGCTGTTCTGGGTCCAAATGGTGCAGGGAAATCTACTCTGTTAAAAACCATCACCGGCACTGTCGTTCCAAAAGAAGGCCGGATAGAGTTTCTCAATGAAGATATAACGGGTTTGAATACCTATAAGATCGCTAGAAAAGGTATTTCTTTGTCTCCTGAAAACAGGAGATTGTTCAGAGATTTGAGTGTACTGGAAAATCTCATGCTTGGAGGATTGTACGGTCATGATAAGGAAGATTTGGAACGGGAAATAGAAAAGGTCTTTGTCATTTTTCCCAGGCTTGCGGAAAGAAAAACACAACTGGCCAACACCATGAGTGGGGGAGAACAGCAAATGGTTGCGATTGCCCGTGCCATGACGGCGAATCCTAAAATCCTTCTGCTTGACGAACCGTCTATGGGACTTGCTCATATCATTAAAGAACAGATCTTTGAAGGCATTCAAAAGATCAAGAAACTGGGGATGACCATTCTAATCGTCGAACAGGATGCGACAATGGTGATGCCCATTGCAGACAAAGTAGCCATCATCGAACACGGAAAGATATTAAAAGAAGATACACCGGAAAATATTCAGAAGGATAATTATATACGAAATGCCTATTTAGGTGTGGGATAGTTTTAAAAACTTTTAAGGGAGGAATATCATGAAAAAAGTTTTGTTAATGAGCTTGTTGGTTGTCTTGATTGCTGTGAGTTCTTTTGCAGCAAATGTTTGGAAAATAGGTGTTGTAGGACCATTCCAACAGGAAACAGGTGAATGGATCAAACAGGCTGTTGAACTGGCCGCAGAAGAAATTAATGCGGATGGCGGCATTGCTGGAAGACAGATTGAGTTAATCTTTCAGGACAGTGAAGCAAAAGCCGAAAAAATGATAACAGCTATTCAGAAGCTTTGTACAAGGGAAAACGTGGACTTCATCGTGGGTGGTATGAGCAGTGGAGCAGTCCTTGGAGCAATGGACCGATGGGCCAGATACAAGACCATCTGGCTTGGTACCGGCGCGGCTTCCATCAATGTCACAGATAACATTGGCGAAGACTATGACAGATACAAGTACTATTTCAGAGTTGGCACGTTAGATTCAATCTCCCAGGGAACATCAACCGGAGATTTTATAACCAATTATTTGCAACCAAAATACGGTATTTCAAAGGTCGCTATCATCGCAGTTGACCTTGTTTATTCCAAGGAAATTGCAGAAGAAGCAGCCCGGGTCTGTGAAGAAAACGGACTTGATATCGTTTATAGAGATTATTTCCCAATGGGGACCACAGATTATTCAGCTACTTTTAAAAAGGCTGTTGACGCAGGAGCACAAGTCATAATCAATTCTATCGTTACAGATGATGGTATTGCCTTTGTCAAACAGTGGTATGATCTGAAAGTGGATGCCGCTATCGTAGGCCCTGTTGGCCCGGCTTTAAAACCGGAGTTTTTCGACCAGACCGGTGGAAAATGTGTCTTCGAAACATCTGCTTATCCAAACGGTGGTCCGGCTCCATTAACCAAAAACACACTTAAATTTGTGGAAGATCATTTGGCAAAATTCGGAAACAACCCCGGATTCATCTCTTACCCTGCTTACAACGCCCTTTATGTTCTGAAAGAAGCTGCTGCTGATGTAAAGGATGTTAACAATACCGATGAATGGATTAAAGCCATTGAAAAAGTTGAATTCAAACTCGGTGGCGACAAAGGGGTTGCTCCAGTTGTGTTTGATGAAAACCATAGTTTAAAATACGGTGGAGATGCTGCAAGAGGTATCATCTTCCAATGGCAGGGAGAAGATTCATGGGAAGCTGTCTATCCTGAAGAATATGCCACAGGAAAATGGCTAGTGCCTGAATGGATGGATTGGGAAGAACAGGAATAATTCTCGCTGCAACTAACAAAAAGGTGTGCCAAAGGCACACCTTTTTTTGTTGAAGCAAATCCTTTTTAAGCTAATTCCTTCCCCAGCTTGTCTGCAGTAACAATGGCGGCATAAACTGATTCAGCTGTCACTTTGAAAGGCATGTTGTGACTGGTTTCCCCTTCGGCAGTGGCAACTTCTGCGACTTTTCTCAACTGAGCCTCTGTCACATTTTCTGCATTCAGGTCCTTTAAAGTCGTTGGCAGACCCACACTCTGGCAAAAACTAATCACTTCTGCGATTTCTTCCAGGGGCGCGTTTTCTAATGCCAATTGAGCGATGGTTCCGAACGCCACCTTTTCTCCATGATAAAAATCATGGCATTCTTCCAAAACAGTTAATCCGTTATGAATCGCATGGGCGGC
>CAYOFT010000207.1:0-3259 GCA_964403295.1 uncultured Thermotogaceae bacterium
ACCGGTTGAGGTTCAAACGCCCAGTTGTCATACAGCCAGGTGTCTTTAAACAGTTCCTTTTCTCCACTAAACATGCAATCATATGTAGAAATCGTCAAACTTTTTCCAAAACGCCTGGGGCGGGACATAAAATAGAACTTTCCCTGATCTTTGAGCATGTACAGGTATTTTGTCTTATCGATGTATAAGTAATTGTTTTCAATCATATACCGAAAATCCTGTATTCCGATAGGTAATCGTTTCATGGCTTTCACCTTCTTTTACCTTTATTATAGCATTTCAAAGATTAACTCCCGATGCACAGTTAAAAATGAAAACGAGAGCTTTTTTGTCTCTGGTTTGTGTTTATTAATGGGCGGGCTTCAAACCATCCCTTATTTCGTAAGATGAAAAAAAATAGAGGGCCCGCATCACATGGGGGCTCCCCCTATAATTCTTTAATTTTTTTCTTCTTTCAAATTATTGGTTATAAAGATATATCCAAGCCGCGATATCATCGTTTGTTATCTTTCCGTCTTTTGGATAAGCAAGGTCTCCAATAACTACATCGGTTTCTCCCAGCATATCTACCAATGCGTCAAAATCTGCTTCATTAATTTTTCCATCCGCATTGATGTCCAAATCGTCATCTTCGTGTTTATTCATACCGTCAAAAAGGGGAACAAACATCCAATCAAATTCGATTTGCCATTGACTGATTAACCCAGGATTGTTATATTCTTCCTCTGAGATAGCTGGAACTACATAATATCCGCCATCGCCCCAACCATAATCCCATGAATTCTTTATTATCCAGAAAAGGTCTGTCGTTTTTGTTGCTTCAGCAAACGGATCATAATACTCATATTCTGTTATTTCTTCCTGTAAAATGGGAGAGGCAGTAGGATTGATTTTTTCAGCTAATTTAATATCATCAAGATCCTCTGCACTAGCCCAACCAATTAATGTAACGGCATGTCCCCCACCAAATGTATTAACTGTCGGGGTGTAAATTCCCTTTTGATAAGCCCCAAAATCACTAGGCGTATTGAATCTCACAGACAAAGAACCATAATTTTTAAGGGCAGTTTTAACCATGTTCAGATAATCATTATATGAATAACCCAACGGTTGGATATAACCCCCATCTGCACCTACTTCAGGAATTACAATTAATTGCGATGAATGCGTCCTTGGTGCTCCATATGCGGAAATGGGTAAGGGAATTTGTTCCATAGTGGATAAAAACACCTGTGAATATGGTGCAGAAACTTCTTCCATCATGCCATAACGAATACCGTTATAATGGGCAAAAAAAGCATATCCTCCACTTAGTTTATCTATATCTTGGATGGAGTGATAGTTTGTTACTTGAAAAATATCAGGATCGACATTGTGATAACCGACCCAACGTTCGGAAAAATCAACATAGTTACCAATATTAGCCTCTTGTATGGGTTTATCTAATACCTGTAGGGCGTATGCACTTTCAAACGAACCTACTGCACTAAAAGCCCAGCAACTTCCATAATAGTATTGATTCCTGATTGGCTCTAATCTGTAAAAGCTCTTTTCAGATTGATCCAAAGGTTTGATAAGTCTCAAACTCGACCAGAAAATATCCCAAGTTGTTGTCATTCTGGCGTCATTGTCATCAAATCTAGTCTTCTTAACCTCCAACGGTAGATAATAGGCACCATTAATCCTACTCATCAACTCTTCGTAACTGTCTATATGTTCTTTACAACCATTGAGAAATTCATCGCTAATTGCTGCAGTCCATTTGAGATGATTTTCTGTTATTTTCAAGTTTGTCTCTTCTACCAGTTCAGAAAAGTCTTTTACCAAATCTCCAAAAAGAAACACGCAAGCAAAAAGTATTATTATTATCACCAAGTTTTTTTTCATATCAAATCAACTCCCAGTTACCATTCAAGTTCAAGATCTGAATAGTTAATGATGAAACCATCGACATTTTTATTATCAACGTCTTTGAACAAAGGACCATATTCAAAATCGTATCCCGAACCTTGCGTTAAAGAAACAACGCCTTGGCCATTTCCTTGAGCTGAAAAATGTAAAACAGCAAAATTATCAGTTATTTCTTCATTTTCATCCTGCCCTTTTACCAATCCTCGGTAAAGAATCACAACTTTTTTATCATTCAGTTCTAAAATATGGTAATGAGTGAATTCTTTTTTACCATCTACAAAATTGCCAAATTCTATTGATTCTAAAGTCAGAGATAATGGAAAAGCAATTGCAATTTGAAGATATTTCGTGTCGTAGAGTGTTGCAAAACGGGCTATATTTGCAGCCTCAACATTAACAGAAAGGTTGTTTTCTCTGCTTTCTGATGCTATTTTGTTCTCGCTTAATGAAAATTCCGGTTTTGTATCGGAATCATATCTTTCTCGGAGTTCTAATAAATGTACATCGCTTCCGATGCCGTAAGAATAGATCTCAGCCTTATAAAGGATACCTTGTTCTAAACCAACTTTGGCTAAAAGTACCGGTGATGGATAATAAACTATTGTTCCTTTCCTTGGACCTTCAATGATATATACAGAAGTAGCTTTTATCTCTTGATCAGAATATAAGATACCCTTAATTACACCCGTCCCGTAATCAGTCACATTAATTGATGTAGGAATTGACAAAGGTGTTCCATAGTAAGACCTTTCAATAAATGCATCTTGTATCCCATCTTCATCAGTATCTTCCAATGACAAATAAACCTCTTTGTTGATCGTCTCGTTATTTTCATTTTCAATCGTTTCCTGAACTAATTTGGAATAATAAATGCGAACATTCACAGAATTCGTTCGATAATAAACTTTTTCCAAAAAATCGGAGAAATCATCTTTATAAAACAAACCATGATTAGAGTTGTACAATTCTTCGTACATTCTATTGACTGTAAACCGAACAACCTTTATCGTCCTGGTTTTTGAATTAGCAATGGGGATGATAGAAACCTTATAATGGCCTTCTTCTTCTATCACCTTTTGCACCTCAGTAACGTTATGAACCTCTTCAATGAATTCGCCATCCTTTTCAAGGATTAAATCACAGACAACGGGATTGCCATACACATCTGTCCAGGCAAATTTTAAAAGTGAATTAGGCGCAAAAGTGCTCCCATCTTTAACGACTGTTGGATCGGTTTGGTTGATAATGATGACTGCCCCCCCACCAGCTGAACAACTCATAAAAACAATAGCAACAGAGACAAGTAACAGAAAAACAATAACGAACTTTTGCATAAAAACCTCCTAAG
>CAYOFT010000208.1:0-3237 GCA_964403295.1 uncultured Thermotogaceae bacterium
GCGCATCACCGAAGACATGGCCGGACATAACGATATCTGCGAAATCATCTTCAAAGGGGAGTTGTGTCATCAAACCTTCTGTGACGTAGATGTTGTTGAACCCTTTGTTGTTTGCCTTTTTTCTGAGATACTCCCGTAATGTTTTCACGGGTTCAACGGCATAAACAGTACTTGCAACATCTGCTACCGGGAAAGTTTGAATCCCGGTACCCGGACCAATATCCACAACTCGTTTGTTATGGAAATCAGTTATCTCCAACAATTCTCGTTTATCCCATTTGGTCAGTGACAGATTATCATAGATCTCAGGATCACAAATATAGACAATCCAATCATTAAATGATCTGAGAATCTGCTTTTCAGCATCTCTTACACTTTGTGAGGGTTTTGTCCCAGATAACGCTTGTTCAAGGTCATTAAACCAGGTGGCAAAGGTTGGGCTCTTTTTTCTGAAAAACCATTCCACATCCGAGTTGGCCTTTAGAGCAATATATAAAGCTTCTTTCAAGTCACTTGATTGTGTGAGATAATCGATATGAAAATCTTCCAAAAACAACATGACCTGAAAAGGCGTGTCGTCAATATTCATCCAGTTTAAGGGCATGTTTTTCTCTCCTTCCTTTTTCCGTTTTTCTTACTTTTTATAGCTTCTGTCTTGATCTTTTTCTCTTGGAATTTGATTTCCCGAAGGAGCTTTTTGTAAGCGCGCCATCGTTCTTCTGAAAGATCACCGGTTTCCAATGCCTTTTTTACAGCACATCCGGGTTCCGTTTCATGACGGCAGTCTCTGAATTTACAGTTGACCGAAAGGGTTTCAATCTCTTCCAGAATATCGCTGAAGGTGTTATTAAGACCGCTCTCTTCACCTGTTAGCTGGAGTTCGCGCATACCGGGGGTGTCGATGATGATGCCGCCCTGATCCAATAAAATCATCTCCTTGTGTGTGGTGGTATGCTGGCCTTTGTCTTTATAATTTGTGATTTGCTTGACGCGCATTTTATCATAGCCTAAAATGGCATTGATCAAAGTAGATTTACCCACACCGGAAGAGCCGATCAGTACCATGGTTTGATTGGCGTTTAAATATTCATCCAATTGTTCCATTCCCCTACCCTCAATAGAACTGAGGACGTGATAGGGTACACCGTAGGCAATTGTAGACAGTTCCTCAACGCTTTCTTCAATGGCCTCTTCAGTGCAAAGATCAGCTTTTGTTAATAAGATGACAGGGATAATACCCCCATCCCAGACCATAGCAAGATAGCGCTCCAGCCTTCTCAAGTTGAAATCCTGATTTAATGAGGTGACGATAAAGGCCGTGTCAATGTTGGCGCATAACACCTGCTCTCCTTTGTTTAATTTGGCATACTGGTTTTTGGCATTTAGAGGGTTAAAGGCCCCAGGCGTTCCGGCTGATATTCTTGAGAGTTTACTTTTTCTTTCCAGAATGCCGTCAATCAGCCAGTCATCTGAATTTTCAGCCTTAATCAGGACGACCCAATCCCCAACAGCCGGTAAATCGGATCGCTCGATCACGTTGTGCAAAAGGACCTTTCTCAAAATGCCCCGCTGCTCGCCTTGTTCGTTGATGATTTTGTAGTAGTTTTTTTGCTGTGAAGTGACTCTGGCCACTCCAAATTCTTTATTTTCGTAGTATTGCTTTTCTTTACATCTTTGCTCTTTATAGAACTCAAATTGTTGTGAAAAATAATGGTTCCAGCCTATTTTTCTTAAATCTGTCAATGTTGTTCTCCTTTTTTTGATTATGTTTGTCTGAATGGCCTACTATGCGCACTGTTTTTTGACAAGTATCATTCACACGACATCACTCCTTTCTACTTTCGGTATTTTAATAAAAGTTATGCACCAAGAAAATGAAAATTTGGCTTTTGCAGTGGAATCATTTATGGACAATGCACTATTTTGGATTAGGCGGAAAAAAGAAAAGAGCTGCGATGATATCACCACAGCTCAGATGTAAAGTTTATTCTAAATAGTTCGGTAAGATTTTTCGTTAAATCATTGATTTAAGTTTATTAACTACTGAACACCGGCGATACAAAAATGTGCATTATTCACTTGATCCAAAAAGTTTACTGTTAGTATAGTCCGCATAAGTACCGCCTCCTTTGTTCAATTTCGCTTGATTATAGCATATTTATCGGGATTTGCAATAGGGGTTTTTCTTGGCATTTTTAAATTAATTAAAGTTTTTTAAAATCCCCTCCTGTGGTTGAGGGGGTGCAGTTTCAAAGAAACTGCTTAGGAGTTTCCAACGGAAACTCCATGGCAGCGATAGCTGACGGGGTGGGTTTATACATACTAACGGGAACATACTGTAAATCATATTCTCTTATTTCCACCCCATCTCTTCGGGGCACTCCTACGGAGGAGGGAATTTCTGTGCTTTTTATTTACAGGATAACGATATGATAATCATGGACCGCTTTAAAAATGGTATGATAGAAGAAGAAAGACTCAAAAGGAGAACCTCATGAAAAAATTATCCGGAACGGGGTTTAACGTCATACAGTTCTACAAAATAATGGACAAGGCCTTTGACTCCATGCCCGACTTTAAATACGCCAGGCATAATGGCTTGATAGATGAGGAGCTTCAAACCAAGATCATGTTGGCGGTTACCGAGGTCAACGGATGTGAAATGTGTCGGGTTTTTCATACCCAACATGCTAAGAAAATCGGCTTGGATGAAGATGATATCAACCAAATCAGCTCAGGAATTGTCATTAATCTGGATGATGCTACAGAAGCGATGCTTTTTGGCAAGCGTTATGCTGAAAATGATGGGGCTTATTCAGATGAAGACTGGGAGAGCTTAATTAAAACCTATGGTGAGAAAAAAGCGCTTGGAATCCTGGGTGTTATTCGAATGATTATGATGGGGAACGCTTTGGGAATTGCGGCTGGTAACTTTTGGAGTCGATTAAAATTTCAACCGGTTAAAGGCAGTTTATTGGGGAATGAGTTATTGGTTCTCATCACATGCGTGCCGTTTATGGGAGTTATCGGTTTAAAATTGTTGTTTAATAAAATCCTACACTGAGTCCTGTTGCGTAAGGGCTTTATTATCCGCTTTGTCTGCCAGCATTTCCACAACGATACCTGCAGGTTGTTCAACCATTTCCTCTTGTGCCGCCAATCTGGTTTTATCGGCATGTTTTTCCCAATCTCCCTTAGAATAAAGGAATAATTTTATGACACCTCTAAAAACCATAT
>CAYOFT010000209.1:0-1370 GCA_964403295.1 uncultured Thermotogaceae bacterium
ACAGTTTCAAATATCTTTTGTTTTTCTTATTTGCTTGCATTTTCGGACTTGATCTGAGTTTAAAGATATACAGACTGCTCATTAATTTCAAAGAAAGCTTATTTTTAAATAATAAGGAGAAAATGATTCCAGATGAACTTTTAAAAAAAGAATCTCAGGAGAAAAAATCCCGATGAAAATATCCGTAATCATTCCCAATTACAACGGTTTAGACTTTCTTAAACGGTTTCTTCGCTCTGTCTTTGAACCGAAAGGTTTTACCGAAAAAGAAATAATTATCGTCGATAACGGTTCTAGCGATGGCAGTGTTGAATGGTTAAAGGACTTAAAAGAAAAACTTGTTATAATAGAACTAAATGAAAACCAAGGTTTCAGCAAAGCAGTTAACGAAGGAATAAAAAAATCTCAAGGTGAATACGTCATTCTCTTAAACAACGATGTCATGTTGCCTCAAAGCTTTTTATCAAACCTCTATGAGTATATCATACAAAAGCAAAAGACTTTCTCCGTTCAGGCAAAAATGTTAAAATATGATGACCAAAACCTAATCGATGATGCAGGAGATCATCTCACTATTCTGGGATGGACAAAAAAAAGAGGCTTTGGAAAATCAAAAAAACATTATAACAAAGAATCTAAAGTTTTCAGTACTTGCGCCGGAGCAGCCATTTACAAAAAGTCTGTTTTTGATGAAATCGGTTATTTTGATGAACAATTTTTCGCCTATCTTGAGGATGTGGACATTGGCTATCGATCTCGAATTGTTGGTTATGAAAACTGGTATTGTCCCGATGCGGTTTGTTTTCATGTGGGAAGTGGAACCTCCGGAAGCCGCTATAATCCCTTTAAGG
This sequence comes from uncultured Thermotogaceae bacterium, assembly GCA_964403295.1. GTDB lineage: Bacteria > Thermotogota > Thermotogae > MWEM01 > MWEM01 > JASUTC01. Next base: position 852 of record CAYOFT010000209.1, read on the forward strand.
TTAAAATATCCGCTAGAAACAACATATACCTGGTTTACAAAAACATGCCCTTAGTACAACTCATTTTGAACAGTCCTTTTTTACTCTTAGGTTGTTTCATCAAATGGTTGTTTTTTGTTTTTAAGGGTTACGGAAAAGATTATCGGAAAGGCCTGTGGGAAGGCTTTACAACATTAAAAAAGATCAAAAAGATACCGTATCAGCACAAGAATCTGATCAATTATCTGAAAATTGAGTGGTTGTTGCTGAAAAACACATTCACTTATTTTTTTTAAGATAACAAAAAAGGAAGTGCAAATGGAATCTGAGAAACAAATTCCCAGGAGTGTTCTGCGAAACTCCGTGGATTTATCAATTATTATTGTTAGTTATAACACAAAAGAACTGACAAAACAGACATTGGATTCGATTTACAAAAATAAACATGAGTTTGTTTTTGAAACTATCGTCGTGGACAACGATTCTCATGATGATACAATAGAGATGATTCAGGGCTGTTTTCCAGATGTAAAACTGATC
>CAYOFT010000209.1:1470-3211 GCA_964403295.1 uncultured Thermotogaceae bacterium
TCAAAACGTTTTGGTGCATACGATTTAACTTATCTTTCTGAAAATGAGATTCATGAAGTGGGTTCACTGATGGGCGCTTTTATGATGATCAAAAAAGAAGTCCTGAATGAAGTAGGGTTATTGGACGAAGATTATTTTATGTACGGTGAAGATATTGACCTATGTTACCGAATTAAGAAAAAGGGTTGGAAGATCATTTATTACCCTGAAGCCAGTATTATTCATTATAAGGGCGGCAGCAGCAAGAAGAGAAAAGTGAAACTCATCTTTGAATTTCACAAATCCATGTGGCTTTTTTTCAAAAAGCATTATCGGAAAGATTATAATTTTATGGTTGTAGCACTAGTTTTTTCAGGAATTTTTCTGAAAATGATTGTTGCTTTATTTTTCAACCTCTTCAGAAAAAGGGGTAAATGATTATGATAAAAGAAAATCAGCGTTTTTTCAACGGTATGCTTGTTTTATTTGATTGTTTATCCTTATTAGCCTCTTTGCTATTGGCTTGGTGGGTAAGGTTTCACAGCGGTTTAATCGTTGTGGAAGACCATTATCTTAGTTTAAGAGAGTACATTTTACCTGTTGCAATTCTTCTCCCTCTCTATATCATCCTGTACAATGCTTTCCATTTATACAAACCCCAACGCTTTAAAACTTCCATGGAAGAACTGGGTAATATTATTAAATCAAATGCTTTGGGGATCTTTATCCTAACCACGGCCCTTTTTATTTTTAAATACATTCACTATTCCAGATATCTTCTTCTCCTATTTGCTGTATTCAGTACGACTTTTATCATTACAGAACGCATGTTGTTACGATTTATTTTGAGGCATTTGAGAAAAAAGGGCTTTAACTTGAAGCACATTTTGATTGTCGGGTTTAGCGAAACAACTATTCGTTTTATAGAAAAAGTGAAAAAAAATCCACAGTGGGGCTATCACATCGCTTGTATATTGGATGATCACCAAATCGATTTACAGGAAGAAGATTTTGAAATATCCGGTTCAATTTCAGAGCTTGAGAGTTGTTTGGAACAAAGGGAAATCGATGAGGTCTTTATCACGTTACCCGGAGAGGAATCCAACAAATTAAAATACATCATCAATACAACTGAAAAATACGGTGTAAAAAGCCAAATTATTCCAAACTTTTATCAATGGATACCTGCCAAGCCTTTTATTGAAGAAATAGACGGACTTCCGATTATTTATACACGGTTTATCCCTCTGGATAATACTATCAAGAAAATCATTAAAAGAGTTACAGATATTCTCCTCTCCTGTTTTTTAATCGTATTGTTTTCTCCATTAATGCTTTTTATAGCTTTACGGGTGAAATTGACATCACCGGGGCCGGTGTTTTACAAACAGGAAAGAGTCGGTTATAACAAAAAAAACTTCATCATGTTAAAATTCAGATCAATGAAGATTCAACTTCCGGAAGAAGAGAAGGCTCAATGGACCACAAAGGGTGATCCAAGAAAGACGAAATTCGGAAATTTCCTTAGAAAAACCAGTCTGGATGAATTACCACAGTTGTTTAACGTGCTAAAAGGACAAATGAGTTTGGTGGGTCCCAGACCTGAAAGACCTTTTTTTGTGGAGCAATTTAAAACAGAGATTCCAAAATACATGATCAAGCATCAGGTCAAACCCGGAATGACCGGATGGGCTCAAATTAACGGTTTTAGAGGGGATACATCCATTCGTAAGCGTATCGAACATGATATTTATTATATCGA
>CAYOFT010000210.1:0-3200 GCA_964403295.1 uncultured Thermotogaceae bacterium
AATAAGCTATTTTTATCATGGAAAATTATATCATAAAGCCCATGAAACTTGAAGTAATGGTATAATATGATTGAAACTAAGTTTAAGAAAACGGTTGAAAAAATGATTCGGAGGGTTGGCCATCATACAAACGGGTGAAAAAAAGCGAATTGAACGCCTTGAAAATATTATCGGTATAAATTTCAAAGATGAAAAAATACTCTTTCACGCCCTTAGGCATACTTCATATGTAAACGAAAAGGCTCGTTTTAAGAATAAATTGCTGTTATCCAATGAACGGTTGGAATTTCTAGGGGATTCTGTGGTGGGTTTGGTGATTGTTGAATATTTATTCAAGCACTTTGCCAAAAACACCGAAGGAGATCTGGCAAAAGCCAAATCCGTGCTTGCAAGCGAAACCATATTGGCCAAAGCAGCCAGAAAGATTTCACTGGGGGATTTCATTTTCATGGGACATGGAGAAATGATGTCCGGGGGAAAGGATCGGGATTCTCTTTTGGCTGATGCTTTTGAAGCCCTTTGTGCGGCTATTTATATTGATCAGGGTTTGGAGCGTGTCAGGCAGTTTATCATAGAGCATATTTTTGAATATATTGATGTGGTTATGCATGATTCTTTATTACTGGATTACAAGACAAAACTGCAAGAAATGACTCAATCCAAATTGAAAAGTCTTCCTGAATACAGATTGATCAATTCCATAGGGCCTTCGCATGATCCTGAATTTGTTGTGGAATGTGTGATAGAAGAGAAAAGATGCGGAGAAGGAAGGGGAAAAAGCAAAAAGGAAGCCGAGCAAAAAGCTGCAAAAGAGGCGATTGAATATTTAAAAAGAGAGAAATTCTATTGAAAAAAAAGATTACAATCATCCCCGTTTTTCTGCCCTGGATGGGATGTTGCAATCGCTGTATCTATTGCAATGAACATGCTGTAACGGGTTATGATTTACTCAATTATCAGGATCATGACATCTTTGAGCAATTGGATGATTATGTAAAAGAACATCTCACACACATCAATGGAAAGAGAACGATTCAAATCGCATTCTTTGGCGGTTCCTTTTCCAACGCAGCTATCCCTCTTCAGGAAAGGTTTCTCAAATGGGCCAGTCGCTATATAAAAAAAGGTGCGGTAGATTCCATCAGAATCTCCACCCGGCCAGACGGGATTAATGAAGAAGAGATAAGATTACTTAAGCATTATCACTGTAAATCTGTAGAACTGGGCGTTCAAAGTTTTAACGATGTCGTGTTGGCAAAAAATAACCGCGGCCATGATTCACTAGTAGCGATAAAAGCTGTAAAAGCTCTTCTTTCAGCTGGTATTGAAACCGGAGTGCATTTGATGACAGGTCTTTACGGCTCATTTAAAGAAGCGGATGATGCAAGTTTTAAAATGGGGTTGTCCCTGAATCCTCACAGTATGCGTGTGCATCCCACATTGGTACTTAAAAACACAGTTCTTGAAAAATTGTACCTTAATGGAAAATACAAGCCATTAGACCTGAGAGAGGCTGTTGAAACCTTGGGCAAATACATCCTATGGTCTCGATCAACCCAAGTTAAATTGAACAGACTGGGTTTATTTATCCCACACGATCTGACAACATCCGTTATTGCCGGACCTTATCACCCCGCTATCGGCGATATGGCCCGTCAAATGGCCAATGTACTTGAGGTGAAAGCGCTGTTGAAAGAAAATGATCAGGTTATCGTTGATAAACGGACATACGATGGTTTTAAAACTCATAAGGGTTTTTTTGAGCCCTATTTAAAAAATGAAATGGAAACAGATAAAATTGTTAGTTTTTCCGGAGGTGAATGAATGAAAAGAAAAGGTCTATTCCTTACATTCCTCTTATTATTCACATTCATGGCATTTTCAGTCAAGATAGAAGATTTTGTGAAAAATATCTTTGAACAATATCCCGATGCCGTTGCCGTGGAGCTGACATGGCAGAGTGCCTATGATAATTACAACGCCACTTTGTTAAAAGCGGATTCCAAGTTAACCATTATGGAAGCCGATTTAGCGAGATTGCAGGCTTACAAAACCTACATGCAAGATCGGTGGCGGGTAATCAAAGAGGTCTTTAATATCCTACTGGAATTAGAGGAAATCTCTATAAAAAAGGCCATTGCCGAGATTGAATACAAAATGTACAGTGAAGATTTGGCAAACAAAGAAAAGGCTGTCGCTTATGGAGGGGTTTCTGAAAGAGATGTTGAAATCGCCAGAATCAACACCGACAACAGCAAAGGGAAATTGGATTATTACAAAAGCATCCAATCCCAAAAGGAAGAGTATATAACGGATACCCTGTTTGTTTCAGAACTGCCGGAATTAACCCTCAACACCGAAGGCATTCAGCCGTTAACCGTAGAAGAAATGAATACCATCAAAGAAGATAACATCGACCGAAAGATAGAAAGTTACAAAAAACAAATCGAAGAAACAAAATACAAACTGGCACAAAGTGGCATGACCACATCCTACTTGGCTGATGTGAACAAACGGTCTGCAAAAATCCATGAGTTGAAAGAAGAATCCTACGCCAACGCTTCTCTATACAACATCAATTTGGCCTACGAAGATGTCAAGTATTCTTCCTTAAAATACGATAGTGCCTTGGAACTAAAAGAGATATATCTTCAACAGCTGTCCAAACTACAGGAAGCCCAGAGGGAAGGGTATATCACCTCTTACGATTATTATCAAGGGGTATTGGACATTTACGAATACGACAAATTGGCCTGGCAGGAAAAGTACAATTTGTTTGAAAATATCTGTCTCTATTTACAAGCAAAGGGAGCCGATCCTATCGAAACCCTCCCGGAATTCATACAGGAGAAGGAATAAAACTGAAATAAATCATAAGACGTGCCCTATGGTTGAAAAGCTCTGGAAATAGTTGCTTTTAGGATGTTTTGACCTGACTATATACAAGGTTTAAGAAAAATATACGAAAAACTTACACCAGGTATTAGGGGCAAGGCTAAATGAGTCAAGATGAAAAATCCCCCCCTACGGGGGGGAGGGCCGCTTGCGGCGGGGGGGGTCTAAACATTCTAACGGGTACAACAAAGTTATGGAATTTATGAATCAAACAACCTACTTCCAAAAAATAACCTTTATATCTAAATTTTTAAACCCCCAGATAATCGGAAGGAATGATAAAAATCATATTTCACAGCGAACGA
>CAYOFT010000211.1:0-3186 GCA_964403295.1 uncultured Thermotogaceae bacterium
GGTGTGGTTTTTGCTGAGGCATTGGAATTATTTATCATGAAGGTACTACGCAAGAAGAAAGATTTCACACCGGATGGCAGTGCAGCTGTCACGGGTTTGTTGTTGGCTATGAACATCCCTGCCGGGTTCCCCTGGTATTTGTTTATCATCGGTATTGTCATCGCAATCGGTCTGGGCAAACACGTATACGGTGGTTTGGGCTCCAATCCCTTTAATCCGGCATTGGTAGGAAGGATTTTCCTGGTCATCTCATTCCCCGCAGCAATGGGAAATTATTATAAGCCTGGAATTTGGAGAACAATAGATTCACTGAAAACAGCTGCTTCTCCAGTCGTTACAGGCGCAACACCCATGGGACTATTAAAAGAAAACGGCATACAGGCCGCATTGGAAAATCATACTTATATGGATATGTTCTTAGGTAACATTGGTGGTGCATTGGGTGAAGTGAGTGCGTTGGCACTGATTATTGGATTTATCTATTTACTGATTCGAAAACACGTATCCTGGCATATTCCCGTTGCCTATATTGGTACTGTTTTGGTTATTTCTTCCGTTTTTTATCTCATCAGCCCTGATCAATACGGCACACCACTTTATCATTTACTGGGTGGCGGATTAATGCTTGGTGCATTGTTTATGGCTACGGATATGGTTACCAGTCCTTCAACAGTAAAAGGGTCGTTGATATACGGAATGGGGTGCGGGATCATCACTATGCTCATTCGAATTGTTGGTGCCCTGCCAGAAGGAGTTGCCTTCTCCATTCTCATTATGAACGCCGTTAAACCGTTAATCGATAAATGGACCAGGCGAAGACCCTTTGGAGCTTTAAAGAAGGGGGCGAATTGATATGGGTAACTTTTTAAAAATAGGACTCACATTAATGGCTTTTGCCATTGTTGTGGCAGTATTGCTGGCCGGCGTTTACACGATTACAGAGGAACCCATCGCACAAGCGGAACTGAATGTCAAACTGGAATCCATCAAGACCGTTTTAACCGATCCGGCCAGCGGTGAATTGTTAATCGAAGAAAGCGACATACCCGGTTCCCAGGAAAAGTTAAACGAAAAGATTTGGAAAGAAAGCGAAGGAGAACATCTTTACGAAAGTAAAACATACAATGGCTATTGCGCTTCACCAGCTTATGAATTCACTTTAAAAGACGGACGAACCGCTTACATCATCAATGGGGCATCTGTAGGATACGGTGGTTATGTTACCATCATGTGCTCGTTTATCAGCAATGGGGATTCAATGGAAATGATGCGCCTGGAAGTCTTGGATTATTCACAGGAAACACCGGGTCTGGGAGCAAAAATAGCAGAAGAACCGGTTAAAGAACGCTTTTTTAACATTCCTGAATCCGGCTTAGAAAAAGGCCTGGTTGTGGACAAAGATTCCGGCAAAAGTCCGGCTCAAACGTATGAAGAGGAAGAAGCACATAAAAAGGAAGGCATCATCAGCGTCAGCGATCTTATGACAGGAGCCACCATCACACCAAGAGGCGTTGCAAATGCCATTAACACAATGACTGAATATCTGGAACAAACAACTGGGGGTGATGAATAATGGCAAAAAGGCAATCCGAATTGACCAACGGCATGTTCTCCAATAATCCCATTTTCGTCCAAGCTTTGGGTATGTGTCCAACTCTGGCAACCACCACCAGCGCTACCAATGGTTTGGGAATGGGCATGGCGACCTTGGCTGTTTTAATCATGTCAAATATCGTTATATCACTGATCAGAAAACTGGTCCCAAGTAAAATCAGAATACCCGTTTACGTCATTATCATCGCTGGATTTGTTACCATGATTGATCTTTTGATGCATGGTTTTTTATACGATCTTTGGAAAACATTGGGTTTGTTTATCCCGTTGATTGTCGTTAATTGTCTCATCCTTGGACGAGCGGAAGCTTATGCCAGTCAAAATTCAGTCTTTAAATCCATCCTTGACGCATTGGGAATGGGACTGGGTTTTGCCGGTGGACTCATTCTGTTGGGTTCTGTCAGAGAAATCCTGGGAGCAGGTACCTGGTTTGGACTTCCCCTTTGGGGAGATGCCTTTAACGTCTTCATCATGATTCTTCCCCCGGGGGCCTTTATCACATTGGGACTTTTGGCAGCCATGTTTAATTGGATGGGCATATCTCGTGAAGAGAGAAAGAAGAAAAAAGAAAAAGCAGCAAAGAAGGCAGGTGAAACCGCATGAACGTATTCTTGATTTTTATGTCGGCAATACTGGTTAACAACTTCGTCCTGCAACGATTCCTTGGTATATGCCCGTTTCTTGGTGTATCCAAAAAGATTGACACTGCTGTGGGCATGTCATTAGCCGTTATATTCGTTATGGTTTTGGCAAGCGTCATCACCTGGCTTTTGAACGGACTGTTAGTCATTATGGGATTGGGCTTTTTAAAAACCATTGTTTTCATTTTGGTTATCGCCTCTCTCGTACAGTTTGTTGAAATCTTTTTAAAGAAAGTATCCCCCGGATTATACGAAGCCTTGGGTATCTTTCTGCCGTTAATCACAACAAACTGTGCCATCCTCGGTTTGGCTTTGCTGAATATACAAAACAATTACGGACTGCTTGAAACTATTTTCAACGCTTTGGGTGCAGGTTTCGGTTTTGGGTTGGCGTTAATTTTGTTTGCAGGTATCCGGGAACAAATGGAATTTGCAGACATTCCCAAACCATTTAAAGGATTGGCTGGAACGCTGATTACCGCGGGAATTCTTTCCATGGCATTTGTTGGATTCAGCGGTATGATAAAACTATAAGCAATTTTAGGTGGTGATGAAATGATTTTTATAAATAGTATTTTATTACTTGGGGCGTTGGGCCTAGTCTTTGGAACATTTTTAGCCTTTGCGGCGAAAAAATTTGAAGTTAAAGAAGATCCCAGACTGGAAAAAATCATGGAAGCCCTCCCCGGTGTCAACTGCGGCGCATGCGGTTATCCAGGTTGTGAAGCCTTTGCAAAAGCCGTCATCAAGGGAGAAGCCCCCAAAGACGGCTGCCTCCCGGGAAAACGTCAGGGAGTACCGGAAAAAATAAAAGAAATCATGAGTGAATAAGAAAAAAAGGACGCTTGATAAGGCGTCCTTTTTTTCTAAGCTCCCTATATGTATTTGAAATATATATCTAAATTATGTATAATAAAGCGAACTGATCATT
>CAYOFT010000212.1:0-3125 GCA_964403295.1 uncultured Thermotogaceae bacterium
CCCTCGCCTTTATCAAAGGAGCTGAAAAAGAATTCCCCAAAGGTCAAATCGTCTTTGAGAAATTCCATGTGATGAAAATTCTCAACGTACAGCTTGACAAGGTGAGACAAAGAGAACGACAGAAATTTAGTGATTATCTCAATAAGACAAAATATCTATTTTTGAGATTACAAGAGAATCTGACAAGTAAGCAAAAGAAATGGTTGGATAGATTGCTTGAAGTTGAGATCAAGGATACCGTTAGAGCGTACAATCTGATTCAATCGTTTAGGGAGCTTTTCACTTACAAAAAACCTCGTCAGCAGGAAGAACTCTGACAAGCTTGATTAAAATCTGCAAGGCTTCCAAGATACCAGAAATGATAGCAGCGATTGAAACGGTTTTGAATTATATTGAAGAAATTCTTCAACATATCAGAATGCAAAAGACCAACTCTTTACGGGAAGGGTTGAATTTAAAATTGAAAGTACTCACAAAAAGAGCCTTTGGATTTAGTGTGTTTTGATATTTAAAGTTGACCTTTTTTTATGTGTTTGTGGAAGTTGGATTTTTCTTTTGAACCGGTTTAATAGTTTTATTCTATCTAACTACTCACACTAAATAGAAGAGAACCGTAAAATTTCACCAAATAAAAAAAGCTGACGATTAAAAAGCCAGCTTTCTTTATTATCAACTATTATTATTGTGATTTTACTCCCCAAACCATTGGTTTGACTACTCCGGGTCCGCCTAAAAGTAAGGTAATTTTTACACCTCTTCCATAGATATTTTTGAACCCCTAATACCCCGCCTATTGCTGTTAATACAGCTCCTGGAACCTTACTAAAACCTTCTGGAACGCATAATAAAGCAACCCCTGCTAAAGTTATTCCGTCCCCTAAATGACCCGTTGCTTTGAGGATTTTTTTTACATTTGTATTACTTGCATATATATCAACTCCATAATATCCCCAATTAAACCACCATTTCAGATCATTTCTATTATAAGCACCTCGTGCACTTAATTCTTTAGCGAAGTCCTCAAAATCTACACTTTTCTGCAATTCCATGAAATCTTTTTTCGATAAAGGTGCTTGATTTGTTCTAGGTTCCAATTTTCTCAAAATTTCCTCAATTTCTTCTTTGGATAATTTCGTGGGGTGTAAGTTTTTAAATTCTTCTACCTCATTTTGAGCTTCATCATTGTTAACAAATGTCCCAGTACTTTGATTTAAATCATTGTCAAAAGAACAAGCTGAGAAAACTCCAATCATCAAAACCACTGTGATAAGAACAACGATACTCCTTTTCATAAATAACCCTCCTAAAATTTTTTGTTTTCCGTTTTTTACTTCTGAATGCTTACGTGATTTATACTTAGGAGAATTTTGTTTTCCGCAAGTCATTCTTTTTTAATTTTTAATCTTACAGGTAACATTGATTCCTAAGCCATATCTAATTACAGGATAAACGATAGGAATATTGCAGAAAACTGCTGGATTTTTTAAAGCATTCCACAGATATGAACTTTCATTTCCTTTGACAAAGAATGAGCAGAATTTTTATTCACCAACCTCTCGCTAAGGATGGAAAAGAAATCCATTATCATTACCACAAACCTATATTTAGAACGGTGGGAAGAAACATATTCACCCCTTAAAGAATTTGCAGTAGAAGAAAGAAAACTGTAGAATAAAAAAGAAGGGGTGAAAGAAATGACAAAGAGGTGGTATCCGGTAGAATTTAAGGTCAAGGCATGTGAAGACTATCTGGGTAGCGAGATAACCTACGAAGTATTATCAGAGAAATACGAAGTGAATCCATCCACTTTATCGAAATGGGTCCAGATCTATCGAGAACATGGGGAAGAAGGATTTGAAAAACAACCACGAAAGGCAAGAGCAACCGGGAAAATGCCAGATATATTGACTGAAGTAGACAGGAACTTCCCCTTGAAATCAACAGATCGAAAATTAGAAGAACAAAATCAGCGATTAAAGATCCTGGTAGCGGAAAAAGAAGTTGAGATCCAGATATTGAGGGAACGAATAAAAAAAAAGACGAGTGGTTAGATGCTTATGAATTTGCATTTGAAATGGAAAAAGAAGGTTATGCGGCACACAGGCTGATCAGAGTACTTGAGTTAAAGGAAAGAACGTATTATGATAAAAAGAAAAGAAAAAAAACGCAAGAGAAGAAAAAGTCAAGCGGACGGCCTCCCAAAGGATATTGTGAAATCATAGGTGTGTGTAACGAGAATGGAAAAGAGGGCATTATTACCGATGAACAAGTAATTGAAATGCTCAGAGCAATTTATGAGAATGAGAACCGTGATGATCCGAATTATTATGTCAAAACGATGGGGTCTAAAAAGCTCAGCATCTATTTGAGAAGAGAAAAAGCGATCCTGATCAACCACAAAAAATTGGATCGATTGCGAAAAGAACAAGGATGGATGCGCCAATATACAAGCCGAAAACATTTATACAACTCATCGAAAGAGCATCTGATTCAAGGACCTGACAGACTCTGGCAGGTAGACATCAAAATGTATCGTACCCAAACACATGGTCTTTTACAAGCCTTAACCTTTATAGACGTTTTTGACAGATGGGTCTGCGGGATGTACATTGGGAAACACTGTACCTACCATGATGTGAAGCGAACACTTAACCAAGCCATCAAATACAGAGGAGTCGAGCCATCACAATTGATTATTCGTTCAGATAATGGGGCACAGTTTAAAGCCAAGAACCTTTTAAAACACGAAAAAGAACTAGCGATTGAACATGAATTTGGAATCAAACATAATCCCAACTCTCAAGCCTACGTCGAATCGTTTCATTCCAGCTGTCAAAGAGAATTTGAAACGCACGTTTTTGCTTTTGACAAAGCAGATTTAAAGAACAAACTGAACGCTTTTATTAAGTATTATCATTGTTTGAGGCCCCATAGTTCATTGGGATATAAAACACCGTTTGATTTTAGACAAGAGTTCTTTGAAAATACCAGTTTTTCAAAGGAAATGAAAGTATACGTGTGATTGAATTATTTATGCTTCGTTAAACTGCAATTTTTAGGGGGTCAGTCCGCAAATGAATATAATTGATGGTTCGACAGAAAACATAAAGCCAAAAAACATTGCT
>CAYOFT010000213.1:0-3123 GCA_964403295.1 uncultured Thermotogaceae bacterium
ACAATATGCGTTTCTTCAAAAAGCTTTGAATAATGATTAGTTCCGGTTTCCTTTTCATACTCATATAGTTTTTTAAGTCCTTGAGAATCGGTTATTTCTGAAAACTCCCGCCAATCCAAGTAATGGGAAGCACCCTTTTCATAAACAAAATTCTCAAAGTAATCTGACCAATTTTTTGTCTTTTCTAAGAATGCTTCTGCAAGCTCAATTAGAAAATCTTCATGGGTTATCTTGTACAGCCACAACTGAACCAAGATATTTTCTGTTGCTCTTGAATCCTCCCAAAGGGTAAATTCATGATCATTTATATGCTTAAGCTGATATCTAAAATATTTTGTCAGAAAATTCAATACCCTTGTATCAGCAGTATATTCATAATAGTTTTTAAGAACTTTCAACATGACCATTCTAGGCCACCAATCTTCATTGCTTTCAGGACCAAAAAAACCATCTTCCCTTTGGCTGTTTAAAGTCCATTTAACCCATTTTTCCGCTTTTTTCATTAATGCTTCATCTTCAAGTATATAAGCTAGGGGAATCAAACCATCACAATAATAGGGGCCTCTTTCCCAACTTTCACCGTCCCCCCCTAACCAACCACTGTCCGGTCCAACATCTTTCCAAATCTCTTCCAGGCATCCTGTCAGTCCTCTTGCCTGTAATTGAAGTTGTTCGCGTAACCATCCCTTCGGTACCACTTCCCCAAGGTTTAGTTCAAAAAAATCTGGCTTATTTATTATTTTCCGCATCATCATTCCTCCATACTGTTTATTCCTTGTTGGCTCCTGAAGTCATTCCTTGAACATAGTATTTTTGCAGCAACAGGAAAACAAGTATACTGGGGATAATACTAAATGTAGCCCCTGCGTTAATCAATCCCCAATCCTGTGTAAATCTTGAGGTGGCAAAATTCATGATACCTACTTGCACATTCCGAACTTCACTGCTGCTGGTGAAGATTAAAGAGAGAATAAAATCGTTCCAAGTCATGAGGAAAACATAAACAATGACGGTGGCAACTGCAGGCAACGCCAACGGCAAATATACTTTCAGCAAGATCTTTATCTCACTGGCACCATCCATCAGTGCACTTTCCCTTAACGTATCAGGCAAGGATGAAAAATAGTTTCTCATCATGAAAAGACAAAATGGCATAAAATATGTAGCGTATATCAGAGAAAGACCAAATAAAGTATCCAACAAGTTCAACTTATTCATCAAGTCATATAAAGGGATGAGCAACGATTGATATGGCACCATTATGATTGATAAAATCAGTAAAAAAATGACATCGCTTCCCTTAAAATTCAACTTGCTGAAAGAATACCCGCCTAATATGCTTAATATCATGACCATAACAATACTTAAACCACATAAAATAAAGGTGTTTCCCACATACTTTAAAAAAACCGAATCTCCAGCTGTAAACAGTTTATTGTATTGATTGAGTGTGGGATTGGTTGTAATAAAACCAGGCGGATAGGTTAAAACCTCATCAGCAGGTTTAAACGACGTTAACACAGTCCAATAAAATGCCAACATAAAAAAGATTGAAAGGATTAGGAGAACCACAAGCATTTTTTTACTCATTGTTAAACCCACCTGCCTTTAACTGGAAATAACTGATCACCAGGAGTATGAATAAAAAGATAACCGAAATGGCGGAACCAAATCCGATATCATAATATTCAAAAGCCACTTTATTTAAATACATCACAATTGTTTCCGTTGTTTTTAGGGGACCGCCTTTTGTCATAATATAAAAGTGGTCAAAGGCCTTAAATGAACCCGCAATTGAGAGGATTAAGGCCAGAATTAGCGTTGGACGTAATAATGGCAATGTCACGTACCTGAACATTTGAGTTTTTTTTGCCCCATCGATGGATGCCGCCTCATAAACCTGCGGAGAAATCCCCTGTAATCCGGCTATTACTATTACCATTGAGAACCCTAAAGTTTTCCAAGAAACCATTATGGAAACCATTATTCTCGACAACCATGTTTGTCCAAGCCAGTTAATCGGTTGATCGATCAAATCAAGTGAAATTAAAATATAATTTAAAATGCCATAAGTATCGTTATAAATCCATTTCCACATATAACTGGCTGCAACAAAGGAAATGGCATAGGGGATAAAAAACACCGTTCTGAAAAACTTGCTGCTTTTTGTGGTTTTCTTTAATGCCACAGCTAACAAAACTGCCGGGATAAAGATCATGGGCGTTACAATGAGGGCATATATCGTGGTATTCCAAAGCGTTTTCCAGAATTCGTTATCCGTTAAAGCCTTTTTATAATTGGCAAAGCCTATGAACTCCGAACCACCCATAACATGCCATTCCTGAAATGACATAATCAGGACTCGAATGAGAGGATAGATAAAAAAAACACCTACCATGATTATGACAGGCAGTAAAAAAAGAATTCCCAGAAGGGTTTTTCTTGTTCTTTGTTTCATGATTTTTCCTCCTGAAAGACTAAACGGGACGGAATAATATCCGCCCCGTTAAATCAGCGTTTATTGTCCTAAAATCTCTTTGATTTCTTCAGTACACTTTTCTACAGCTGTTTGTGCATCCATCTTGCCTAAAAAGACACTTTCAAAATAGTAAAGAACCGGGTCGTAAATCTCATTGTATTTGAGTGAATAAGGGGTTTTCGCATAACCTAATATTTCACCGAATTTTTCCATTTGGGGAATCTCATTGTAATATTTGTTGTCGTAAAGGCTAGGTCTTGCCAACAATTGGAGATCGGGTGCATAAGCTTCAATCTGGGCTTCGTCTGAATAAACATAAGCCATAAATTCTTTTGCCGCTTCCAGGTTTTCACATTGTGAAGTAATACCAAGAAGACTGCCACCACCAAATGAAGCAAATCCTCCTCTATTCTTAGGAATTGGCGTGACACCAAATTCCATATCCGGTGCGTCATTTCTTAAAGAGGTGATATTAAAGTTTCCGCCCAAATACATGGCTAACTTGCCGGAGACAAATGCATTGTACCTGTCACCTGAACCATATTGTACAGAGGATTGCGGGGCAATTTTGTACTCATGGATCAAATCACTCCAAAATTGAAGTGCCTGAACGGTTTCCGGTGAATCTAAAATCACATTACCAT
>CAYOFT010000214.1:0-3087 GCA_964403295.1 uncultured Thermotogaceae bacterium
ATACATTGGTATGGATGTCATCAATTGCCCCTGGTATCTCTTTTAAAGTAAGATAAAATTGACCGACTGAGATTTCTGAATATTGTTCCAATGTTTCCCTAACTTGCAAAAACTTCTCCTCCAAGGCTTCTTTTGAAATAAAGTGATATAGGGCCGGATGATTATTTTCCAAAGCATCTTTAAAGAAAAGATAATCCTCAATGGCTTCTTTTATACTGAGGATTGTGTTTGAATTAGGTGGATTTGAAGGTAATTTGTAATGATCAGCTTGCTGAGGTTCTTCATTAAACAATACTAAAACAAACCAAATGATAATGAACACTAAAAGAAAACCAAAAACGGTTACTAAGATTTTTTTCATGATTGTTCCCCTTTCGTTTTTTTGGAATGATATAATAACTAAAACATGCTGAACGAAGAAACAAAGGGATTTATCTTTTTTCTTATTTTAACCAATCTTTTTGAATATGTCAAATTCAAAAAACAAGCAAGATTTAAGTTATCCTTAATGATGAAAAAAGGGTGGAAATGATGAAAATCGGAGAATTTTCTGAGAAGTTCAATATTACTAAGGAAACGGCACGTTATTATACAGACATCGGCCTTCTCACACCTGTAAAAAACAACAACTATTACGATTATAATCAATCTTGTGAAAAAGAAATGTTGCTTATTCAAGAATTGAAATCAATGGATTTCAGTTTAAATGAGATTATTGAATACTTCACGGTTTATCGATTTTCAAACAAATATTCTGAAAAATTAATCAGTTATCGTAGATCGATATTCAGTGAAAAACTGAAATCACTTCAAAATCAAAAACAAAAATTGGAAAAGTCTATTGAAACCTTAAAATCTAATTTATCTACGACACAAACAAAAAACCAAAAACAAAGAAAAATTGGAGTCCCTATCCAATTGCTAAACCTTTTACAATGCCCTAAATGTGGCAAAACATTGGTGATGAAATCAGGAAATATTGAAGAAAACATTGTTACAAAAGGAGATTTTGTCTGTGATTGCAATTTCAAAACCTGTTTAAAAGAAGGCATTCTGATATTTGAAGGTGCTTTCTTGGAAGCGTTTGATGAAAAAAAACCGGAACTAACCGAAAAACCTATTAGTAATGAATATGCGGCTTGCGCCACTGCCTCAACCAACTGGATTATTGAAAAAATCCAAAAGCAAAATCCTACTCAGAAAGTCATTTTTGATGTCAGAACTATGAGTGGCACTTTTGGAAATAAGCTAATAGATGAATGTATTGAAACATACGGAACTGATTTCACTTACATTGCAATGGATCCAGATTTTTTGAACCTGCTTGATTTCAGAGAAAAACTTTTAGAAAGAGAAAGAGTTCCAACAGCAATCATGCTCTGTGGATCGTATCAAAACATTCCTTTAAAAAAGCCCTTTACTGATTTAGCTGTCAGTTTTCTTGGATTCCAGGCATTGGCCATATATGATAAGGTTTTGCCTTTTTCACAAATCAAACAAACAATAAATCATCATGGAAAATGGTTTGGGATGATCTTCTGGGTGGAAAAGATATCTCAAATAAACGAGAATTACAGACACATGAGTCAGTACTTGGTCAAAGACAATGTTTTAAACTTCTTTAATCAGTTTAAGAATAAGCGTATACTAACAACAGGTTCAACCAAAGACCCTGGGCAAATTCAGTTTTACTTTAAAGAAGGAACAGAAGTATTTTTCAATGTTTTTTCCATTGACATGACTTAATCATTGTACTGATAAAAGGAGACAGAAAATGAATCGATACGATTATTTCTCCGGTTTTTACGATAAAATACTACAAAAAGTAGAAGAATCGACTCTGAAGGAGTTAAGAAAACGATTTGTTCCAAAAATAGAAGGCAAAACCCTTGATATTGCGGTGGGGACTGGTCACAATATTCAGTTTTATCCTCAAGGATCACAAGTAGTCTTACTGGATAAGAGTCAAAAAATGCTGGGAATAGCCAAGGAAAAGGCAAAGGCGTTAGACAATGGGATAAAACTGGAATTTCAACATTCCCCGGCCGAATCACTCCCCTTTGAAAACAATTCTTTTGATACCATCCTTTCAATTGATGTATTCTGTTCCATCAAGAACCCCACAAAAGTTTTAAAAGAACTTCATCGCGTTCTGAAAAACGATGGTAAGGCAATATTTGTAGAACATATGAAAACAGGAAAATTTGTTCAGGATGTATTTCTCTCTTTTATTTCAATCTTTACATACCTGGCTGTAGGATCATCCATGGTTAGGCCTATTGATCAATATATTCAATCTTCAGAATTTGTAGTAAATAGTGTAACAGATTTAAAGGGGACTTTCAAATCATTTATATGTACTTATTAAGAATGCTTTAAATCAATTTTTGTCCCATCAATAACCCCATGTATATATGGAAACCTGCTTACCTTTTTCATTATAGAGAATGACACCATCTCCTTCAGGATTAACGATTTGATCCCCTGCCCAGAATAATTCTCCTTCAGAGTCAGAACCAAAATATACTTTTATTGACTGATAGGGCCGGATAATGATTTGACTGAAGGGAAAAACCCTTTTACTTGAAATGCTAAATAAAAACCATCTGTTTAAATTTGTTTCTGAGGGACCCACATTTTTTATCTCTACATAAAGAGGTTTGCCTGAATATTTTACCGTAGCGATTCTGACCAACTCTGAAGATGAACTCATAACAATTTCAACATTATCTTTTGCCGCTTCTTTCTTCCAAAGCCCCAATTTTTCTGACTTAGCTTTCTCTTCAGCATTTTGAAAAATATTCTTATATTCATCAGTAATAAAATAGGAATCTGAAATTAAAGCATGCCCATTAGTCAGGAGATTGAGATTATGCATTATCCACCGATTGTTAACTTTATACCAAAGATAAGCCAATTTCCTGTTGTATTTATCTTTCTCTGTTTGATCATAAGTTAAATAAACTGTAGAATTATAAGGACAAAGTTTTTTTGTAAAATCAGCAGCATTTGAAGCATAATGCTCATATTGAGGCTTGGCGTTCGGGTTGTCCGGAGACAAAACTCCCAATAAAGTGATCGTTTCTA
>CAYOFT010000215.1:0-3083 GCA_964403295.1 uncultured Thermotogaceae bacterium
TAAATGCTGCCGGAAATATAGTAAAACGCTCTTTTTCAAGATAATGATGAATACCGCCCTTTGTCCATGCTGAATGTTGTTTCATTAATTTACCGATGGTTTTGGGTGCTTTTTCATGTGCGAACAAAGAGAGGGTGTCAAATACTCTGATTTTGTTCTTTCTGAGAAACATGCCAATTTGACTGTCATCCGAAGGAGAATAGGCATCGTAAGCCATCTGTTTTGCTGCATCCGCCCTGATAATAAATCCGCTTCCGTTAAAATACCAGGGGAATATGCCCAGCACTTTGTTGATGGTAGATGAAATCTCTTCCGTATCACCGATGTGATTGGCCAAATCATTTGAAAGATCGTTTCTTCGGGTGAAATGGAGAACTTTCAAGTTGTTCTGCCGCATGAGGTGTAATGCCTTTTCCACCTCATCTTCTTTTACCAGAGTGTCCGCATCCAAAATCATGTAATAGTCTCCCTCATGGTGGTTAACAAGATCTTCAAATCCCATTCCTTTGGGATGAAGGATTTTTTTGGACCGCTCAAGCTGTTTGATGATACAACAGTTTGTGTTTTCCTTTTCTATTGCTTTTAAAGTTTCAAAAGAACCATCGTCTGAATGATCATCGTAGAAAACAATCCTGGGAGGGTTTTTGAAATTCAAATATTCCTTCAATGTATTTACAACAGTTTCCCCTTCGTTTTTAAAAACAGTGGAAACAACCAAATTATAATGAGAGAGGGGAAGTGCCCCTTTTACCATAACTTTTTCTTTCTTCAACCTTCCTCGAACCTTCATTAAAGCAACAAAAAAAGCAAAAAGCGAAAAAAGAAGAAAAAAAGCTAAATATACTATTGGAGAATAAAAATCAATAGTCAAATTAAGCCAAAGAAAAAAGACATATACACATAAAGCTAAGATCCAACGAATGAACAAAATAATCCCCCTCATTATTTGATAGTAAAGCATTTACGTTTGTTCCTCAGTTTCACTTAAGCTTGAAGCTCCAAAATCCCCTCTTGGGAGGGGTGGCAGCGATAGCTGACGGGGTGGGTTTATACATGGTAACGTGAAATACATTGTCATAGAATAAAATTAATACCATGAAATGTTATCCCCACTAGCGATAAGCCCCCACAAAAGACACCTTCCAAAGCCCAATATTGTCAGCCGGCATCTCCTGAGTCTCCCAGTTGACACCATCTTTTGAATGCCTGATAATTCCTTGAGGTAAATCTGCCGGTGCGGCAAAGGACTTAAATCCAACTGCCCAGATCTCATCATCATCATAACAGGATATTCCTTCATATTGATAATTGATGTTCCTGTCTGCAACAGATCCCTTAAAAGTATCATCGTCTTTTTCGATCTTAAGGATCAGACCACCGGAAAAACCACCGATGTTTTGAACCGCCCATGCCTTTTCTGCCGATGGTGCACAAAGATCATCCAAATCGTTTTCCGCTGCTATTTCAGGAGCATCTTTATTCCAAGTTGTCCCTCCATCTGTCGTACGATACACATCCGCCATGGGACGAACACATGCCCAGACGGTTTGTGAATCTACGATTGAAACAGCCATGGGACCTGCACCCGGATCATCTCCCAAATCGGGCAAAAATTCCTTTCTCCAACCTTGCCCAAAATTAGAAATATGAACCATGCCACGATCTCTCGATCCCACATCGGCAATCCACACATCCGATCCCTTGGCATCCATTCGATTTACCTGAACGATATCAATCCCGGGATGCTCCATTACTTCCCAATCCTGACCACCATTAGCGGTTCTTAATACCGTGCCATGGAGGGTCACTGCCCAGACTATATCACAATTAATGGCCTTGATACTCTTAACAGAGTCCGTAGCTGCCACGCCAGCCGGCAAATCCTGAATCTCCCAGGTTTCACCGCCATCCACCGTATTGATAATCATCCCCCCGGTCCCTTCTCCATCATCACCAAGAGCCGCCCAAGCTGTCCATTCATCGGCAGCCGTAATGTCATTTCCCGGTAATCCCTCCCAAAGAGAAGGATCCCCCTGAACTTCCCAGGTTTTCCCGCCATCTCGCGTATGAACAATCGCAGCGGAATTGTTTTCATCCCACCCAATCGCCCAACCAACTTTTTCATCACCGATTTGGATGACGAGGACACAGCTCGTAAATAGGAATAAAATTAAAAAAAATAAAAAAACGAAAATGCTTCTTTTTATCATAACTTTCCTCTCCTTTTTTTATAAAAGAGTAATAAAGGATTTCTGAACAATAATTTTATAGATTTTTGAAGATTAAATCATAAAGAATACAGTTGTAACGAGTTAAAATGCTTTTTTATATGCGAAAAATGTTTATCATTAGTCCAAAAAAGCAAATTATTAGATATGGCAAGAAAAGCTAACATAACGTCTTGAAAGGGTATTTTTAATCCGGCTTTTCTTAGTTTATTAAGCATCATGCCGATTTCAAACCAATCATCATGCGAAATTTCATAAAATGAGAAATCGGATAATGCATGTGTTATTTTATGTAGTTCATTTTCAGAGCGTGCGCCATGTAATAATTCTGCAAGCACAATTCCGGATGTGGCTATCTCATTTTTTTCGAATATTTCAATAACTTCTTTTGTTGGATTTCTCCAAAAATTAATGATAACATTAGTATCAACCAATATCATATTTTACTGTTTTCCCTTAAATTATTGACTGCTTCATCATCCAATAATATTTTCCCGGCTAAATCTATAAACGCTTTATTTTTTTCTTCTGTATCCTCAAGAAGAATAATCTCCATTGTTTTTCCAATGAATTGTTTTAATTCGGGTATCTTGATAGTATCAGAATCAATTATTATCCTTTTTCTAATGGCTTGCATTTTTTCACATCCTTTCTGATTATTTATTATAGCATGTAGGTTTATTTAAGTAAGAAATGATAACATGGTTTTACTTTAAAAAACAAAAGTAAGATTATTATCTGGAACG
The DNA here is from genome assembly GCA_964403295.1 of uncultured Thermotogaceae bacterium. Classification (GTDB taxonomy): domain Bacteria; phylum Thermotogota; class Thermotogae; order MWEM01; family MWEM01; genus JASUTC01. The sequence goes on from CAYOFT010000215.1 coordinate 2,975, forward strand.
TTTTTCATCAAAAAAACTGGAGCACATTCATGTGCTCCAGTTTAAAAAGTTCATATGGTGCCGAGGGCGGGACTCGAACCCGCATGAGGGATCAACCTCGTCGGTTTTT
>CAYOFT010000216.1:0-3082 GCA_964403295.1 uncultured Thermotogaceae bacterium
TCCCCCGATTCGTGTGTTTTTTATTGTTGGATTCTTTCGTTATAATTATAACATTCAGAAAAGCTCTTTTAAAATAAAAAAACCGGCGATTTAAATTACTCTCGCCGGTTTTTTGGAGGCCACTTATTTACTCACTAAATTTAAACTGATTCACAAATTCACCCAGTTTTTCAGCCATCTCACTCAAATCCTCAGCCGTTTTCCCATTCTCTTCAGCAGCTCTTGACTGCTCTTTGGTTGCTTCATCGATATGCTCCAATTGCTCTGAGGCCTGTGAGATGTTTTTTGCGGAAGTATCCATGGAAGAAGCAATCTCTTCACTTGAAGCACTTTGTTCTTCCACACTACTTGCAAGATTTTGCACATTTTCACTAATCACACCAACTTGTGAAATGATGCCTTCAAATTGTTCCAATGTTGACTGGAGCATTTGATTCACTTCGTTTATGGAATGTTTGGTGTCATCCGTTGACTTTTGAGTCTCATGAGCATTTTGGTTGACTTCCTTTAAGATATTATTGATATTAGAAGCTGAATTTTGAGATTCCTCGGCCAATTTTCTGATTTCATCAGCCACCACAGCAAAACCTTTACCGGCTTCTCCGGCTCTAGCCGCCTCAATCGCTGCATTAAGAGCTAAAAGATTTGTTTGCTCAGCGATGGAGGAAATCGTCTCGATAATCTTCTGAACGTTCTCCGCCTTGGAGACTAATTGATCCACCTTCTCAGCAGTAGCCAAAGTCTGATTGGAAGCGTTCTCCATTAACTGGCCCACTTTTTTTAGGCTTTTTTGTCCTTCTTTTGCAAAATCATCTGTGCTTTTTGCATTTTGGGTAAGTTCCTGACTGACTTTTGCTACATTTTGAGCACCGGATGAAATCTCCTCAATCCCAGCGTTTACCTCTTGAGTAGAAGCTGAAAGGTCCTGAAAATTCGAACTGATTTCTGAGACTTCAGAAGATATCTCCTCAGTACCGGCTACTTGCTCCTCAACAACTGCGGCCAATTGATTGGATGCATTCTGGATCTGCATACTCATCTCTTTGATATCACGCATACTTTTTTCAAGGGATCGCGACATCACATTTAAAGTCACACCCATGTCCATTATTTCATCTGTTCCCTTTTCTTCAAATTTTACATTAAGGTTCTTCTCAGCAAATCGTACAATCTGTTGCTTGAGTTGTCCCACCCGTTTTGAGATGGACCTTCCAAAAATCAATGCCAGAACCACTGAAAGACCGATAATGATGACAATGGCAATGATCATAATCATACTCGTACTCATCAAAGTCGCCCGAACATCATCCACATAAATGCCTGTTCCCAAAATCCAGTCCCAAGGTTCGAACAACTTAACATAGGAAACTTTTGGCTCATCGTTTTTTGAACCGGCCTTTGGCCAATAATAGTCCACATATCCTTCTCCATCATCTTCGGCTACTTTTACCATTTCTCTAAACAGATAGACCCCGTTTGGATCTTGATTGTTTTTTACACTGGTTCCGTTCAACTCTTTGCTGATTGGGTGAAAGACGACCATCACATCCGTATTGATAATAAAATAATAATTATCACCATCGTATCGAATCGTATTGAAATAATTTTTTGCCCTTTGCTGGGCATCCTCAAGCGAAAGCTGACCATTTTCCACTTCCAGATTCAACTCCTCCAAAACCCCCATCACACTGTTGACAAGGGTTCTGGTCTGAGCCCGTTTCTCATTCATGAGTGCATCGTTGGTATTCCAATAATAAAGCCACATAAATACCACACCGGTAATAATCAAAACCGACAAGCTGAACATAATGATTTTCATGCCTAAAGTCTTGAAGCGGAATAACGATTTTAAGGAAACCATGTGATCACCCTCCATGTGTTTTTAGCTTTCATTGTTCCAAAAAACTCAAGTTATCTTTTTAGTTTTTTGAGTAAATCCTATGACTGTTGAATATAATAATTATACAACATAATATAGTAAAATAAAAGTAAAACACATGGCCCTTATTATTAATCTGCAAATTTATTGAGCTTAATCAATCATTTATTGGTTAAGAATTGCATGGACCATTTCAAGATCCTTCTTCTAAGAACAATGGAAGATTTGTGACCGGTGGGAATGGTTTTTACCGTTTTATTGGGAAGTAATAGTTCAAGTTCATCTGTGGCATTTTTCGGCATGATTTTATCAAAAGCCGCTTTTAAAAAAAGCACAGGCCTATCAATTAAAGGTGCGTAACAAATAGGATCGTAATGATAACAGCCTATCGGAGCCTTATCGAAAATATCATCCACTGTTTTAACATTTTCTCTCACCCATTTTACCGGATCGCCTCTAAATCGTTTGATACAATCCGCCTCGTCTTTGCATCCATAAGGATTACTGTTTTTGTACAGGTCTTCCCTGACCGCCCAGGAATAAGGAGAATAAAAATTAATCCAGCGCCAGTTGCCTCCGGTAATTGCAAGGACACCTTTTTTTATCCTTTTTTCCACCCCCATAGCCATGGTGGCGATCATACCGCCGAATGAAAAACCAAAAATAGAGCAATTTTCACTGTTAAAACCCTCTTGTTCTTCAGCAAAATCAATGATCTTACGGGTATCCCGTATCCCCATATGAAAACGCTTCACACAGATATCCGGGTTCGCAGACATATAGGGCTCTCCCCCGTACATGGCCTCCGGTTTTTGCTTGTAATGATATGGCAACAGCTGATACCAGGTGCGAATCCCCCGTTTACTGAACTGTTCTGCAAACCACTGAATATAGGGGATGTTGTTTTCGCCAATTCCATGCAAAAGAACGAGGTCTCCCTTCACTTGTCCATTGGGCGGCTCAAAACATCGGACATACGATCGTCTATTTTCTGCTATCGGATCGATATACCCTGCATAATCAGGATCAAACTCGTATTCTTTGTATTGTATTTCATTCGTTAATTTATATTTGAACTCCGTTTTTGTATATTTGTCTGCTCTCAATATGATCCCCCATCTAAAAAAAAGATTTTTTATAAAATATTCTAACACATGCTTGTTCTTTGTTTTTGCAAAAATTTCAGTGTATAATTAAATGAGG
>CAYOFT010000217.1:0-3074 GCA_964403295.1 uncultured Thermotogaceae bacterium
GTATTCGGCCTTATAGCGGGAAAGTACATGACCTGCTTCATCGTAACGGATGCCTGGTTTAACTGGCAAGATGCCGGTGGTCCATACCAGATTAAGGAATAATCGACTTTAAATTTAATATCGGAAGGCTCAAACCTTCCGATATTTTTCTTTAAAAGGGGTTATATATGATTGATAATGATGTGATATTGGAAGTAAAAGGGTTAACGAAAGAATTTCCGGGTGTTTTAGCTTTAGATCATGTGGATTATGATTTGAAAAAGGGAGAAATCCATGCGATTTGTGGTGAAAACGGTGCGGGTAAAAGTACTTTTTGTAATATCATAACCGGGATTTATCACCAGGATGCCGGGGATGTTTTTTTGGAAGGAAAAAAAGTTGCATTTAATCATCCCTCTGAGGCCTTAAAAATGGGAATTAGAATGGTTTATCAGGAACGAAACCTGATTCCTTATCTGACAGGCGCTCAAAATATTTTGTTGGGAGAAGAACCTATCAAATCAAAGGTGTTTGTAGATGAAAAAAAGATAACCGCCATTGCTAAAAGTATTCAAAAGAAATATCAGCTCAATACACCTTTAGATGTTCCTGTCTCCTATTTAAGTTCTGCACAAAGACAGTCTATTGAGATTTTGAGAGCTTTTTTATATCAACCGAAAATCTTATTGTTAGACGAACCCACCTCGAGTCTGACGGAGTCTGAGGCTAATTCTTTGTTTAGTGTCTTAAAAAGAATCAAGGAAGAAGGCGTTGCCGTTGTTTTGATTACGCATAAAATGGAAGAAGTTTTCCTAAACGCAGACAGAATAACGATTTTTCGAAATGGTCAAAAGATTATTACCAAGGATAAAAATGAAATTACCGAAAATGAATGCATCAAATACATGGTCAATAGAAATATAAATGAACTTTATCCGAAAATAACGCCAAATTCTCAAGATATTTTGTTGGAGATTAACGATCTGTCAGATCATGTTTTTCTGAAAAATATCAATTTTTCAATACATAAAGGAGAAGTACTTGGTTTTTACGGGTTAATCGGTTCAGGAAGAACGGAAACGGTGGAAGCTCTTTATGGATTACGCGAAATGAAAACAGGCACAATTCACCTGGATAAAAAACAACTCATTCCGGAAGTTCATCGGATGATGGACCATCATATTTATATTGTACCTGATGATCGAAAAGAAAAAGGGCTATTCAACAGTTTCGATATAAAAGGCAATCTCTCGGTTTCTTTTATTGATCAATTTACAAGGATTTTCGGATTAATTAATAAAAGAAAAGAAAAAAAGATCGCTCGGAAGGCCGCTGATAGCGATGTGCTAAAGATAAAGTATGTGAGTTTGGATCAGCAGATTGACCAGTTGAGCGGAGGTAACCAGCAGAAAGTGATCATCAGTCGATGGATTAATCAGGAAAAGATTACGGCTTTAATCCTCGATGAACCAACGATCGGTATTGATGTTGGAACAAAATACGAGATTTACAAAATGATACGACAGCTGGCTGAAGAGAGAGATGTGGCGATTATTTTCATTTCTTCCGAGTTACCGGAATTGACAGGTGTTTGTGACCGAATTTATGTTTTCAAAGAAGGCACAATCAATGGCGAATTCATGAGGGATGAATTTGACAGTGAAAAAATCCTGGAATATGCTTTATGATTAAGGAGGATTAATCTTGACTTTAAACAAAAACTATTCAGTTATTTTAAGAAGATACGGAGTACTATTTGCGTTGGCGGTTGTCTTTTTAATATTTTCGATTATGGAACCCTCATTTTATAGCCTTCGAAATGTGCTCTCTATAATCAGACAAGCCAGTATTACCGGTATTTTGGCTATTGGATTAACAACGGTTGTTATTGCCGGAGAATTTGACATGTCTTTTGCATCATTAGCCGGTTTTTCAGGTGTACTGAGTGTTATTTTGATGGGGAAATTACTGTTTGGCGCTATGGCTGCCTGGGGAGTTGCACTGGCAGCGGCTTTAGGAATAGGCGTTATTAATGGGCTAATCGTCGTCTTTCTTGGAGTCCCGGCAGTTATAGAAACAATCGGCATGATGACATTGTTAGCCGGAGTATCAAAGTGGTTAACGGATGGATCGACATATTATTCTGCTTCATTTCCAGCGATATTACCCGCTTTGGGTCGTGCCATGGTTTTTGATGTCATCCCCAGTCCGGTTATCATCTTTGTCATTTTCATCATCGTCTTTATCATTGTCTTGGAGCACACAAAGATCGGGAGATATTTTCATGCAGCGGGAGGAAATCCGGAAGCCTCAAAGCATGTGGGTATTAAAGTCAAAAAAGTGAAATTTATTTCTTTTCTTATTTCAGCATTTACGGCCGGATTTGGTGGCATCATGCTTGGGTCGCTTCTGGGATCGGGAACACCCGGTATGGGAGAAGGATACATGATCCCCGGTATCAGTGCCATGTTTATTGGTGCGGTATTTTTAACTGATGGGGTTCCCAATATCTGGGGTACCATTATTGGGGCGCTTTTGCTTTCGGTTCTCTCCAATGGTTTTGTCATGATTAATTTGCCGTTCTATATGAAGGACATTGTCTATGGGGCAGTTTTAATCGGAGCAGTCAGTATGGTTGCTATATTCAAAAAGGGCAAAATCCCCGGTGTAGATTTATTCTAAATTTCGGTGAATCTTCTTCCTGTAACTTTCAAAATATTAAAGAAGGGCATCTTTTGATCAAATGCCCTTCTTAATTTAAAAAACTGGTAATTTTAAATAATGTTATATCTTAAATTTCTCAACCAATTCCGAAAGCCTTGATGCAAGGGTATTCAGATTTTCAGCGGTTTCATTGATTCTCTCGGATGATTCTGCCGTCTGTCTGACGCCCGTTGCGATTTGTTCCATTTCCTCAGAGACACTGGCCATGGATCTCGCGGAGGTGTCCATAGCGGAGGCCATTTCCTCTGCAGAGGCGCTTTGTTCCTGGGCGGCTCCTGAAAGGGATTCCACTTTGTTGTTGACGTTCACCATGTACCCTGTGATCTTGTCAAATTCCTCCACCAGTATTCTAGTGCCTTCATTGAGTTCTT
>CAYOFT010000218.1:0-3064 GCA_964403295.1 uncultured Thermotogaceae bacterium
TATCCGGATGGCCTTCTGTGACACTTTCACTGCTGAATAATCTTTTTGCCATTTTTTTCCTCCCTTATTTACGAGTTGTTTTTATTTAATAAGTCGTTGTATTCTTCTCTTGTTAATAATCTTCCACCGGAAATCTCGTGGTCCATTTCCGCATAATTGGGTTTTAAATCAAAATGGATGTTGATCCTGTTTTGACATTTGGCGCCGATGATTTCCTTCTGAATCTCGTATTCTCCGGCTCCCTTTCCATATGTTCGATACAGTTCTGAATGCTTTCTGATGATGACTCTAAACAGTTCTTTGCATTTTTCGCATTCTACGAAAAAAACAAGTAAATCGCCTTCACTGTAGATATATCGAGGTTTTTTCTCGCGCTTTAAAAAATCAAAAACTCCCATTATCTCACCTTCTTTTTAACCAAAATTCTGCCGTTTGAACGGTTCCAAATACATCCGTTGCCTCCACCTCAATCTTGATTTTATCATTAAATGCCTCCATTTTTCTAATTTCATTTTTCACAATGGGCAGGGTTGTCCATGGTGTGGTGAGTCGGTACCAGAATGTTTGGTGATTGGTTTTTTCCCCAAATACCCTGGAAGCGTTGTCGGCTGACTCCAAGGGGATTTGATCCATTGTGACCGTCAATACTTCAAATCCGTCAATTTTAACCCGTAGTTGATCCAGGGCAAATTTGAATTCGGATTTTGAAGATGTGTTTTCAATGAGCATATCTACCATAGGCTTGTCTCCGGTATAGGGATAAACGGCCCCCTGAGAAAAAGCATATTCCTCTGTGTTGATTCGAATTTTTTTAAACAGAATCCGATAGTTCATCTCATCCAGTTCCATATCGATGTAGTGAATAGGGTTGAGTGTTCTGGACGATTCAAGGTTGATGAGTTCAATGTAGGCAGAGGGCATCTTGAAAAACCCGGATATGCCTGAATATCCAAGAGGATAGCCTTTTTCAACAAAAAATTCATTTTCTTCAAAGGTAATGATAATTTGAGCGTTATCAAATTCTACATTTATCGCTTCATATAATTTAAGAAATTCTCCGGTTAATCGGGATAAACCTGCGTATCTGGTCTGCATGTTGTCGGGATGATTGATGAAAATCGCTGTACCGTAGAAAGGATGATTGGCGATGATTCTTTCTACGTATCCTTCTTTCATACTTCTGATAACAACGCCTGTCTTTTCATCAGTAGAAATACCCAAACCCAACAGATAGTTTATTTTTTTCAAATCTTGTGACAATCTTGCTTCACCGTAAGTTGAAACGAGCTTTTCAGCATCTTCAACAGGTGCGAGATAATTAGAAAAAATGATGATTACGGAGAAAAACAACAACAAAAAAAGCGAATTAACTCTCAATATGCCCACCCAAACAAGAAGAGACGGGTTGACCCCGTCTCAATTTTATGTTTTTAATATTTGATTAAAGTGAGTTTAGTACTCAGTTATCATCACTTTCATCGTCATCATCGTCATCATCAACGTCATTACTCGTTTCTTCCACTTCTTCTTCTTCGGCTTTAGCAGCCTCTTCCTGTTCGTTGACATAACCTTCTTTTCCTTCTATATAAGCATCAGCAATCTTTGAAGTCAACAGTCGGATGGCTCTAATGGCATCATCGTTTCCTGGAATAATGTAATCGATGAGATCGGGATCGCAATTGGTGTCAACCGTAGCGATGATTGGAATATTCAAATGATTGGCTTCTGCAACGGCAATTTCCTCTTTTTTAGGATCAACAATCCAAATGAGATCGGGAACGTCTTTCATTTCTTTTACGCCACCCAAGTTTCTTCTCAATTTTTCCAATCTGTGTCTGTAGATGGACTGCTGTGCCTTGGGCATGGCATCAAATTCACCGTTGGCTTCCATTTCTTCCAGTTCAATCAGCCTCTTAATCCTGGCCTTGATGGTCTTGAAGTTGGTCATCATACCGCCAAGCCAGCGGTTGTTAACGTAAAAGGCTCCACAGCGCTTGGCCTCTTCCTCGATGGCCTTTCTGGCTTGTCGCTTTGTTCCTACGAATAAGATCGTTGCGCCTTTTGAAGCTTCCTCTTTTACAAAGTCATAAGCGGTATCGATCATCTTTAAAGTCTTTTGCAGATCCAAAATGTGAACACCTTTTCTGTGGGTGTAAATATACTCTGACATTTTTGGATCCCAACGCATGGTCCTGTGTCCGAAATGAACACCGGACTCCAAAAGTTGTTTCATTGAAACGACTGACATGTAGCACCTCCAAATTTGGTTAATCCGCCACCCGTCTATAACCGCCCCACTTTTATTAATAAAAGCACCGGAACGGGAACAAATTGCCCGATGGGCAACAACGGTCAGTTTAACAACAAAAAACCGTTCGGATGTGTGAATTTTTATCCGGGGTATTATAACAAAATGCCCATTTAAAGTCAACTCATAAACGGATATTTCGAAACATACTAGAAAGTGAGTAGGGCCTGTTAAATAACACAGAGCCTTCACTGATAAAGCTTTACAGAATATTTTCGCATATTTAGCTACATAGACTGTAGAAACACATCTTGAAGTTTTAAAAAAGCAAAACGTCAAGGTGTGTTCCCCAACACCAGACCAAAGGCGGTTGAATTCCCCCCCGTGGGGGGGTGCCGGCCCTGGCGGGGGGGGTCTAAACACTCAAACGGGAAAATCACTTTTAATGTTATTCTCCCAAAAACCCCCCCACCCTCTTTGTATTAACCGTGAAGTTTTGCCTTTTAAACTTCAAGGCCTGTTTTTCAAGGCCACCACGTTGGGGGGATTTTGAGTTTTTCAGAAAGCCCTATGTATTCTAAACAATTCCGGACTAATGGTTGAGTTAAAATGTAAAGAGCCACATTAAAGCGCGTGTTTATGCTATAATTTTATATCAGAAGACAATATTTTCAGAGGTGATCAGGGTGAAGCAACTCTTTTATAATATTGATACGTTGGCAACCATGGATCAAGAAGAAAGAGAATTGGAAAATGCTTATATATTGGTGGAAGATAATCTTATAAAAGAAATAGGAACCGGAAAACCGGATATAA
>CAYOFT010000219.1:0-3061 GCA_964403295.1 uncultured Thermotogaceae bacterium
CAGCTAAAAAAGACAAATAAAACATTTGTCAACAGAAAAAGACTGTGTTATAATAATATTAACCCTATTCAGACCAAAGGAGGCCAAGTAATGGAAGTATTAAAAGTCAGTTCCAACTCGAATCCAAACAAAGTTGCAGGAGCGATTGCAGGTGAGCTAAGCAAAAACGAATGTGTTGAACTTCAGGCTATAGGAGCCGGTGCAGTCAACCAGTCTGTTAAAGCGGTTGCCATTGCAAGAAGATTTTTGGATGAAAAACAGAAAGACCTTTACATGGTACCGTGTTTTGAAGACGTAACGATAGACGGTGAAACCAGAACGGCTATCTCCATCAAGGTTTGTACAAGTGATCAAGAAGGTGTAGAAGCGGAAATGGAAGGGGAAGAGCAACCTGAAGATGAATCAGGATTTGCTGAATGAGATTTCCGTAGCCTGTAAAGAAGATAATCGCCTCAGAGATATTCTGAGGCGTGTTTTATCTATGAATGAGAAAGAAATAAAAGAATTCAAAAAAAAAATGAACATCTATTTTATCGGGAGAGACACCCGTGAAGACCTGGAAGCAAAGCACTTTTTTAGTTTTATCTTAAATGATTCCAATGCTGAAGTTGTGGCTCAAAAAATAGGAATCATATGATTGATGGAGGAAGAGATTGTTCTATTTAAATTATTTTCTCGCTCACACTGTTTCTGATTATGCTTTCACCAATCCTATGAAACTGTATGGTGAAAGACGAATTGTTGAACTGCTCAAACATACGATTTGGTTTGTACTCGTTTTTCTTGCATTTTCTTTTGATGTAGTCTTTTCAAATCCCATGAACATCGTGATATTTTTATCAGCATTAATTCTTCACGCCATTATCGATTTTCTAAGGTTTAGAAAATTAAATCCCTGGATGGTTGAAAGTTTATCGCTTTTTGCTTTTCTGTTATTTTCCTTTATCTTTTCAAGCCGGTTTGTTAACTCATTTATTACCTCCTATTTTTCACTTTATTTAATCGGAATGGTTTGCGTTTCTGTTATACCAACCCAAATTATGCGAATGACAAAATTGATTGATCCCCTTGAAAATGAATCTGAGGGCATTTCGGAAAGACTTGCAATGTACATTTTTATCTGTGCCGGTCAATATATTTTCGCAGCTGCTGCAGTCTTAATCGCCTTGGTTTACAGATTAGTCGTGAAAAAGAAGGTAGACCGAACATGGTGGTTGAGCCCATTAATTGGTTTAACATTACCGTGGTTTTTTAAAATTGTAATTTTTTAACAGCTCGTTATATGTTATAATTTCTTGATCAACTAAAAAATTTATTTTGATATTCAGGGGGAAAAAAATGCGTCGATTCCATGCAATTTCACTTCTGATCCTTTTGATAACAGTAACATCTGTATTTTCATTATCATTTGAGAATTCAATAGAAGAATACAAAGCCTATATTGAGGGATATCAAAACGAAGAAACCGAATTTAACGATGAGTTTGATTTCATGTCCATTTACAGAAAGTACTCTTTGGCCATTTCCGGAGGGGTTAAAAGCGACCAGCATCATTACGATGTCAATGTGCTTTTGGAAGAAATATTTAACGAATATCGGACAGGAGATCCTGCAGAAGATATTACACTGGCAGCCTTTTTTGCCTACGTTTCAGCCGACCTCTTTGGAGATACTTTCAACATTACCGTACTGAATAAATTCCCGCCATTTTATAAAGCTTACAATGAATATGTTCAAAGCGTTAAAAATTATGCCAACGCTTACTTTGCACAATGGATTGGCTATGCTGTTGGACTTGTTTCCGAACCGCCGGATGACTTGTTCGATGTGGAAAAATCTGCGCAAAGATTAAGAATGCGGTTAACACTTGATTTTGAATATAATGAAGAAATGCATGAGATATTAATGGAAAACATCGATGAATCCACTCAGGATAAATTAGATGATGCCATTAACAGAGTAAAAGGGGAATTACGAAAAGATCCGGATGAAAGAACTTTGGAAAGATCCATCAATCGTTATTCCATCGCAGTTTTTTCGGAGGTCATTGATAAGGTCAACGCTCAAAAAGATGCTATCTCAGATTTATTTATAAAAAATGCCCCAAGAAACACAAATTGGTGGATACTCAGATTCTTGGTTTACATTGGTTTGTTCGTGATAGCTTTAAAAATTAAGAGAATTCTTCCCTTTATGCTATCAGGTATTATTCTCTTTGACGCATTTTTCCTGATTATTTCAGGGAACCTTGCCCGTTCGGATATTGAAGCCTTGATATACGGCATGATATCCATCATGTTCTTTGCCTTCGCCCTCATTTTATACTTGAGTTCGTTCTTCAGAAAAGAAAAGAATTTCCGATTGATTGGAATGCATACTGTATTAATTGTCATCGTCCTTCTCCTTTATTTGATTCCCATGTTTATTTCTCCGGAAGTAATGAAAATGGATGAAAACACCGCTTTTTACGAATCACCCTCATATGAGGCACTAAAGGATGATGTTATTGGTTGGGAATTCTCCTACTTAAACGAACCGTTTGTTGAATACAACAACACCAATTTGACGGCTCAGCAGGCTGATGAAGAACTGGTACAAAGATACAAAAAAGTAATTGGTTATGCAGGTGATCCATTCAAGGCAGCTGTCAATGAGTTCATGGAAGGTAAATTGGCTGAAGAAAGGCATGTCGAACTAAATGAAATAGCAAATTTGGTTTCAAATTATAATCCGGAGGTCAAATCCCCAAATATTCAAATGTATAACACGACTTCGGGTGCTGTTATCTTAATGTTTATTACATTAATTTGTTCTATTATTATTGTCTTAAAACCAAAAGTATTTGAATCAATTTTGTTTTTGACCGTGGTTTTGTTTTTCTCAGTCTTTTTCCTGTTTCAAAATGCCTACTATTTTATTGTCGAAAAGGGATTTCCGCTTATTCACTATGAACAGGTATCACCCAATTATTTATTATTAATCGGTATTATGATTTTAACCGTATTTTCCATTTATCTGTTTTTCAAAACAGAAAGAAAAGATAGCTAACAACTTTTTAAGG
>CAYOFT010000220.1:0-3058 GCA_964403295.1 uncultured Thermotogaceae bacterium
TCTTGTGCCGTCTGCAAATTCGATGTAAGCGATAACTGTGTAGAGACCTTCTACTTCAGGTACTAACTGGAGTGTGTCTGTCCATGTTGTGCCTTTCCATGCGAATTCTTTCGTAGCTGATGCTACAACTTCGCCATTCCAGTCTCTGAGTTCTGCATAAATGTTTCCGAGTGTTCCAACGAGTTCTTTTGCCTTGATGTAGTATGTTGTCTTCTGCGCATCTGGATCTACAACTTTCTGTGCTTCGTAAGTTGCATCTTCATTAGGCAGATCTTTGATCAACATAACGAATACATTGTCAGCTACCTCGTCACCCATAACTTCGATGGTTGTTACATCTTCAGCTACGTCTTCTACTGAAAGCGTAAAGCTTACGTTCAAAGGATCGCCAGCTGTGATGACACCTTTGTCTGTTCCGAGTGTGGCTCTTCCGACTTCATCCGCAAATGCGAATGCTACTACTAAAACTAATGCCATAACTAGAACTAAACTCTTCTTCATAAAAATACCCCTCCCTCTTGAATTTTGTTTTTGTTTTGAGGTCTTGTGGCTTGTAATCATACAATCGTAATTATACACTATTTTTTTCGTTTTTTGCAACCCCCTTTCATTTTTGTGTTCTTTTTTCGTTTTTGGAACTTTATTTTCACTAAACTTTAAAGCTATAAAGACCTTAGAATGTATTATTTAGCCGATGATATAATGAATCCTAATCCTATAACCAGTCCAAAACCTATTAGAACACCAAATGCCGCAGGCTGTTTCTCCTCAGGAAATACCTGAGCTTCCAACAATTCAATTCGCTTCTCCAACGCTTCAATTTCCGCTTGATTATCTTCAATGGCTGCTGAGTTGTCTTGAATGAGAACGGTGTTATTTCCGATCTTTGCTTCAAGCGCTTGCTTCTGAGCTGCCATTAAATCCATTGTGTCTGTTTTAAATGCATCCAGTTCCGTTTCCAATGCACTGAACCGTGTGCTAATGCCTTGAAGTTCTTCTCCGAATGTTTCTTTGTCCACTTTATCTGCATCCAGTTTTGTAACTGTTTTTGTGTACTCAGCTTCATCCACTTTTGTTTCCTTCAAGTTTGTGATACTGATGTCCATCCACTTGAGTCTTTTGTTGATAAAGAGAACTTTGGAATTGATCTCATTCTGTAATCTTTCTTCAATCTCTTTTGTGTACTGAGCCAATTCGGTTCTTTCATCCTTTGCCTTTTTGATGGTCAAATCAATCCATTTGAGTCTCTGGTTAATGGACCATACGGCATTCTCAATGGCTGCCTGATTCTCTTGGGTTAAATCCAAGGTCATCAGTTCCACTTCATCCAGTTCTGCGTAGATGTAAGCGATTTCTTCTTCTAAAATATCTTTGGTCACATACTCTGAGAGAATCATGTTAAAGTTGTTGCTCAGCAGAGCGATTTGTTCGTCTATTTCAGAAATCTTGTCAAGAATATCTTCTGTTATGCCCTTACTGAAAGCAACTTCGAAAGCCACGTTATTCAGCCTGGACACATTATAATCGAACTCGTCTTTCAGCTTGAGCATATCTTTCTGTGAAGCAGATTCACTCTTTATTTTGTTAATCTGGATATCCATCCATTTGAGTCTTTGATTCAGGAAGTATATTTTATCAGACAATTCTTCTTTTAATTCTTTTTCCAACGCTACAATTTGTTCTGATTGTTTTTCAACTTTTTCCCTTAAGCTTGTGGAAGCAATATCCATCCATTTGAGTCTGGTATTTAAACTGGCTATGACTGACTCCAATTCCGCTTTAAGTTCGCCTTCAGTAGATTTTAAAAGTTCTTCCAAGGCTACAACCTGTTCTTTGGTATTTGAAGAGGCAATATCCATCCACTTTAAACGCTGATTCAGATTTGCAATCGTTTCTTCGAAATCACTGTTGGCAACCTCTTCCGCTTGTTGCCCATTCGCTTCAAGCGCTTCTATATTACTTAAAATTTCCTGTATTTTTTCTTTATTATCCTGAACATCACTTCTTATGTTGCTGATGGAAATATCCGTCCATTTCATTCTCTGATTCGTAGAGTTTTGGTTATTCTGGATGGTTGTTTCCAATGTACTGACTTGATGATCAATATATACTCTATTGTCTTCTATCTTTTCTTTCAGATCATTCAGTGAAGCTCTCAAGTTACCCGTGTTAATATCTACCCATTTCAACCTTTGATTCACACCCCAAAGACTGTCTTCCAATTGGGAATCAAAATCTTCCTGAACAGATTTAAGATCTGACTTGACCGTTTCGACTCTTTCTTTGTTCTTTGCAATGGTCAGGTCGATCCATTTCAGTCTTTGATTAGTAGATGCTTTGTAACGATCCAGGTTTTCCAGAAGCAAAACCTGCTCCTGAGCCAAATCTGCCGCCATGGCCGCAAGGTCTTCTTTCACGGTCTTAATACTGATATCCATCCACTTGGCTCTGGTGTTCAAAGCTACTTTGGCCTCGTTTAAAGCTTTCTCCAAAGACTCAAGTTCTTCATTGCCGACGGTGTTTTCATCAGCAGATAAATTTTCGGATAATGCATTCAAAGCGTCCTGGAATTCCAGTTTCATATTCTGAGCATAAACTTCCAGTTCTGCCAGGGTTTTGCTTAAGGATTCCAGTTCCTTTGCGGTCTGATCTTCGATAGAGGCTACCAGTTTTTGCTGTTCTTTTTCATCAGAGATAAAAAGTTCCATATTATCAGTCAGGGCTTTTATCCTGTTTTCAAGTTTCCTGATGATTGTCTGGTCTTCAGCCTTTTCAGCCAATTTCGCAATTTCGCTTTCCAATTGGCTTACATATTGTTCCATTTGCCCCTTTAACGCATTGACTCTGCTTTCTATTAAAGCTTCCGGAGACTGTGCCTCAATCTTTGTCCAAAGGAATCTGTCGGTGGCATTTAATCCTTGAATCTTGTTCTCCAATGCCTCGACATCCTTGTTGACAGCATCCAGGTTATCTTCCATATCACCAATTACTTCACGGTAATCGGCTATTTTCCCGCTCATGATGTCAATCAGTGATTCAAGCGCCTTGACGTCTTCCT
>CAYOFT010000221.1:0-3042 GCA_964403295.1 uncultured Thermotogaceae bacterium
ATGAACCTCTACCTAACTTGAATACGCCTGAAAAGATGTTGGATAATGTTAGAGCACAATTACAGATTTTGAATAACGTTCGATTTTCTGAGGCTGAGTGGAAGCGGTTTTGTGAGGAATACTTAGATAAGCCAAGTGATAATCATGTTGATAAAACACGTAAAATCCATAATGATTATATCTACGACTTTGTTTTTGATGATGGTCGTGTTCAAAATATTTATCTGGTTGATAAAAAGAACGTGATGCGGAATAAGTTGCAGGTGATTTCCCAATTTGAACAAAAAGGAACACAGGCTAATCGATATGACGTTACTATTCTGGTTAATGGGTTACCGCTGGTTCAAGTGGAGCTAAAGAAGCGTGGGATTGCCATCCGAGAAGCCTTTAATCAGGTGCACCGATACAGTAAGGAGAGCTTTAATTCTGAGAATTCCCTGTTTAGGTACCTGCAACTTTTTGTCATTTCCAATGGAACGGATAGTCGTTATTTTTCAAATACAACCAAACGCGATAAAAACAGTTTTGATTTTACCATGAACTGGGCAAAGTCGGACAACACGTTGATTAAGGATTTAAAGGACTTTACTGCTACTTTCTTTCAAAAGAACACGCTACTGAAAGTGCTGCTTCATTATTCCGTGTTTGATGTAAGTGATAATTTACTTATCATGCGTCCATATCAAATCGCAGCCACAGAAAGAATACTTTGGAAAATAAAAAGTGCATATGAGGCGAAAAAATGGAGAACTACTGAAGGTGGCGGCTACATATGGCATACAACAGGTTCAGGGAAGACGTTGACAAGTTTTAAAGCAGCACGTTTAGCCACCGAATTGGACTTTATTGACAAAGTATTCTTTGTTGTAGATAGAAAAGATTTGGACTACCAAACAATGAAAGAATATCAGCGGTTTTCGCCGGATAGTGTCAATGGTTCAGAAAACACAGCAGGCTTAAAGCGAAATATTGAAAAAGACGACAATAAAATCATTGTGACAACCATTCAAAAACTGAATAATCTCATTAAAAATGAAAATGATTTAGCTATCTATAATAAGCAAGTTGTATTCATTTTTGATGAAGCTCACCGGTCTCAGTTTGGCGAGGCTCAGAAGAATATTAAAAAGAAATTCAAACGGTATTATCAGTTTGGATTCACCGGTACGCCAATCTTCCCTGAAAATGCCCTGGGATCAGATACTACGGCGTCCGTCTTTGGACGTGAGTTGCATTCATATGTCATAACAGATGCTATTCGTGATGAAAAGGTTCTAAAGTTTAAAGTAGACTATAACGATGTGCGTCCAAAGTTTAAATCGATTGAGATGGAACAGGACGAAGAAAAACTCACTGCTGCAGAGACCAAAGAAGCCTTATTGCACCCGGAACGGATTAAAGAGGTTTCGCAATATATACTAAACAACTATAGAATAAAAACCCATCGCACTTATGCAAACGGAAAGGGATTTAATGCCATATTTGCTGTTAGTAGTGTTGATGCTGCCAAGTGTTATTATGAAGCGTTAAACGACTTACAAAAAGACAGTGAGAAACCTTTGAAAATTGCAACGATCTTTTCCTTTGCCGCCAATGAAGAACAAAGTGCCATTGGTGAAATACTTGATGAGTCTTTTGAACCTTCCGCTATGGAGAGTAGCGCAAAAGAGTTTTTAACATGGGCTATTAATAATTATAATGACATGTTTCAGACAAGCTTTGGAGTAGATAGCAAGGAGTTTCAAAACTACTATCGTGATCTTGCGAATAGAGTCAGAAAACAAGAGGTCGATCTGTTAATTGTTGTTGGGATGTTTTTAACCGGGTTTGATGCTCCAACATTAAACACCCTATTTGTAGATAAAAATCTTCGTTTTCATGGTTTGATGCAAGCGTTTTCAAGAACCAATCGTATATACGATTCAACTAAAACCTTTGGCAATATTGTTACCTTCAGAGACCTGGAACAAGCAACGATTGATGCGATTACCCTGTTTGGTGATCAAAACACAAAAAACGTAGTTCTTGAAAAAAGCTACAAGGAATATATGGAGGGTTTCACCGATATTGCCACCGGTGAAGCACGTCGAGGATATGTGGATGTGGTCAAAGAACTTGATGAACGTTTCCCGGATATTGAGGAAATTACCACAGAAAAAGACAAAAAAGATTTTGCAAAACTCTTTGGAGAGTATTTACGTATTGAAAATGTCTTACAGAATTATGATGAGTTTACCAGCTTAAAAGCCTTGCAATTCATTGATACAACAGATCCTGAAGCGGTGGAAGAATTCAAAACCAAACACTATCTAACTGATGAAGATATCAATGCTATGCAAGAGATAAAAATGCCTGAAGAGAGAACGATTCAGGACTATCGTTCAACATATAACGACATTCGTGATTGGCTCCGCAAGGAAAGAGCAGGTAGAGCAACAGAAGAATCAAATGTTGATTGGGACGATATTGTCTTTGAAGTAGACTTATTAAAATCACAAGAAATCAATCTGGATTATATTCTTAAGTTAATCTTCGAGAAGAACAAAAAATTTACAGATAAAACAGCCTTAATTGAAGAAGTGCGTCGAATAATTCGTTCGAGTGTCGGTAATCGTGCTAAAGAAAGCCTGATTATTGACTTCATAAATCAAACAGATTTAGAAACAATCGAAGATAAAGCAGGTGTCATTGAAGCATTCTTCTCATTTGCACAAGCGGAGCAAAAACGAGAAGCAGAAAAACTCATAGCTACTGAAGAACTTAACGAAGAAGCTGCTAAAAGGTATATTTTATCATCTTTGAGAAGAGAATATGCCAGTGAAAACGGAACAGAACTCAATGAAATTCTGCCTAAAATGAGCCCACTTAATCCCAAGTACTTGACTAAGAAACAAAATGTATTTCAAAAGATTGCAGCTTTTGTGGAGAAGTTTAAAGGGGTTGGGGGGAGAGTTTAGAAACCGAAGGGGCAAACCAAAGGGACGGTTTGATGTTGATAATATCAATTGACAAACCTAGTGAGACAAAAAACCACTGGGAAGG
>CAYOFT010000222.1:0-3008 GCA_964403295.1 uncultured Thermotogaceae bacterium
AACTGTTTAAAGACACCTGGCTGTATGACAACTGGGCGTTTGAACCTCAACCGGTAATCAGGTTGAATATGAGTGAAATCCAGGCAGAGGATGAACGGACTGTTGAAACAAGTTTGTTTGAGTTTATGGATGAGTTGTATGAAAAACATGGATTTAAAAGGGACAGTCAATTATTGAAAACGACTTTCAGAAGGCTGATCCAGCGTTTATATGAAAAATACGACAAACGCGTCATTGTCCTCATCGACGAATACGACAAACCGATCTTAGACCATCTGGACGACCATGAAATGGCAGAGAAGATTAGAACTGTCTTGAGAACCTTCTATTCCACCTTAAAATCATCCGATGCTTATTTAGATTTTGTCTTCATAACAGGAATTACAAAGTTTACGAAAGTCGGTGTCTTTTCCACACTGAATAATCTGGATGACATTTCCACATGGGGTGAAGTCTCACAGATGCTGGGTTATACCCAAGAAGAATTGGAAAGGGATTTTAAGGAGTATCTTGAAAAATGTGAAGACAGCATGGAAATGACCCCCCAAGAATTGTTTAACTCAATCAAACAACATTACAATGGCTTTTCATTTGACGGGAGACATTTTGTATATAACCCCTTTTCGATTTTGAACTTTCTAAATAAATACACATTTGATAATTACTGGGTAGAAAGCGGATCCCCATCCTTTATCGTAAAATACGCCAAACGCCATGACATCCGGCCGGATAAATACCTGGGTAAATACGTCCAAAAGTCCATATTGTCAACGTATGAAATAGAAGAAGCCCCCCCGGTAAGTTTTCTGATTCAGGCAGGTTATTTGACGTTCAAAGACTACAAACAAGACGAAGGTTATTTGATCGACTATCCCAACAAAGAAGTAAGGGATACCTTTTCAGAACTACTAATGGTATCAGAATTCAACAACGATTCACAAGAGGCAAATGCCATCCGGGAAAACATCCTGAAAGCACTCAAACAAAGTGATTTCCAACTGCTGTTCCGACAGATGCAACGAACGTTCTCAAACATTCCATACACCCTCTTTGAACCCAGAAAAAAGGATAAGATGGAAGAAACGGAACAAGAATACACACAACGTCTCGAAGGCTTTTATCATTCTGTCATTTTAACTATGCTTTGGGCAGCAGGGGTGAACGTGAGAGCAGAGGAATTGACGGCTCTTGGCCGAAGTGACCTCATCCTCGAATATGAGGATGATGTATACATCATAGAACTTAAAAAGCAACCCCCGGAAGTATCACTGAAACAAATCAAAAATAAGGGCTATGGAACGAAATATGGGGACAGGAAACTCTACCTTATAGGAATCGAAATTGATGATGAGATTCGTAACGTTTCCGGTTACAGGATTGAGGAATAGAGGAATTTGACAATCAAATTGAAAACAACCAATTTAAAGTCACCTTTTGGAGGAAGTAAAAGCAACAATATATAGGGGACAGGATCGTTGATCCACAGTCAAAAAAATCATTGACCTTGGAGTTTTTGACTTCGGCAAAAACTCCTCCCGCTTTCGTAGGGGCGGACCGATGTGTCCGCCCGTATTTTAATTGAAACTTTTTTAAATAATTATTGGAAGATTCAATAAACACATAATATATGGGCACCCACAAGGGATGCCCCTACAAAAGCTACGAATAATGGTAGGGGTGCCCCTTGTGGGTACCCTTTTTAAAACCCCTAAAAAACAGGAGGCAAAATGACTCAACAAAAACAAACCATCAAACAAACCATAACGGAAAATCTGGAAGAATTATTTGCATTGGCTAAAAAAATGAAAGACAATCCCGAACTGGGATTTAAAGAATACAAGGCATCCGCCTGGCTCACGGAATACCTGGAAAGCAAAGGATTCACCGTGGAAAAAGGCATTGCAGGACTGGAAACTGCCTTCAGGGCCACATACGATCTTGGCGGGGAAGGTCCCAATGTTGCATTCCTATGCGAATACGACGCCCTCCCGGGAATCGGACATGGATGCGGACACAACCTCATTGGTCCTCAAAGCATCGGGGCAGCAGTGGCTTTATCTCAAATGGAAGAGCTCAGCGGTACCATCACCGTATTAGGGGCCCCCGCAGAAGAAACAGGCGGTGCAAAAGTCATATTGGTAGAAAAAGGCGTATTTGAGGATGTGGACTATGCCATGATGGTTCACCCCGCAACGCGAAACCTCTCATATTCCACCTCTTTTGCCATCGATGCCATCGAATTTACCTATCACGGCAAAACCTCTCACGCTGCATCTGCTCCTGAACTGGGTGTAAACGCTCTGGACTCTGTCATCCAACTGTTCAACGGTATCAACGCCTTGCGTCAACATCTGAAAGACGATGTGAGAATCCACGGTATCATCAACAACGGAGGTCTAGCCCCAAACATCGTACCCGACTGTGCATCTGCTCGCTTCTACTTCCGGGCAAAAGAAAGATCATACCTAAATGACATGTTCAAAAAAATCCTCCGCATCGCTGAAGGGGCAGCCCTCATGACCGGTGCCTGGATGGAGTGGAAAAATTACGAACTTTCCAACGACAACCTCATGCCTAATAAAAAAATGGCCAACACATTCGAAAACAACATGAAAGCCCTGGGCATTGAAGACATCGATCCGCCACAAGACGGAAAAGGCTCCTCAGACATGGGAAATGTCAGCCACGCCGTACCGGCCATCCACCCGTACATCGCCATCGCAGAAAAAGACGCCTTCAACCCCCACTCGACAGACATGGCCAACGCCACCGTCAGCGAAAGCGGTAAACGAGGCCTCTTCAGAGCAGCTACATGCCTGGCTTGGACAGCGTATGACATCTTTACAGATGAGGCATTACAAAAAGAAATCAAAGAAGAATTTAAAGCCGCCACAAAATAAACAGAGAGAACAGAGATGGGACAGGTTTTAGATATTCGATTTTTCTAAGAATGAAGTTTTCCGAGAATTCTCTTAACCCGGGGGACAGGGCCCTTGATACACGGTCAA
>CAYOFT010000223.1:0-3001 GCA_964403295.1 uncultured Thermotogaceae bacterium
ATTCCCAAGTTATTTCAAGGCTTTCATAGACATTTGCTAATTTCATATATACCGCCACTTTTTCTGTGGTATCCCCAAAAACCGCTGTGATATTTTGCGGCTCTCCGCCAGTCACATCAACACAGGTGAAAAAATCCTTGACTTCCAGACTTTGTCCAAAAGCCATTCCTGTAAACACGAGCATCAAGACTATTAAAAGGCCTATCAGCCTACCAGTTGTCAACTCTGTCCACCTCCTCGCCATCTTCCTTGTACCAGATGGTTACCGCATTGTGATAGTCCAAGGATTTGTAACGGACACCGGTTTGTTTGTAGTAGTTCCAAAAACCAGAGGGCTCTCCGTTTGTGTAGTTGCCGGTTTCACTGAGGACACCGGTTTCATAATAGCTTTTAAATGGACCATGTAGTATGCCTTTAACGTATTCGCCCACAAACTTGTTGTTGCCATTCTCATACCACTCTTCCCATTTTCCGGTCTTTTTCCCCATGTCCATTTTGCCCTTCATCTGTGTTTTTCCATTGGAATAATACCAGACACAGTTTCCATGAGGGGTACCATCAATATAATTGAGAGATGAATGGGGAATGCCATCTTCATACCAGAATTCCCAGAGCCCATCTCTTTCATGGTTATCGTTGTAAGATCCCACAGACAGCTTGTTACCGTTCTCATACCAAGTA
Source organism: uncultured Thermotogaceae bacterium (assembly GCA_964403295.1). Taxonomy (GTDB): domain Bacteria; phylum Thermotogota; class Thermotogae; order MWEM01; family MWEM01; genus JASUTC01. The sequence goes on from CAYOFT010000223.1 coordinate 682, forward strand.
GTCCAAAGACCGACCGGATAATCATCCTTCTGACAACCCTTTTCCCGTTTTTTGGTATTTGCGTCATCATAGAAACTTTCATAAGGCCCCTGCATGTCCCAACCGGAATCAATATAATATATCTGTTTTTCATCAACGATCTTTTTGAGTTTTGACAAATCTACTCCACAGTCACTTCCTGTGCCCATGCTTTCTATCTTGATGGATACCTGCTTTTGACCAAGAATTTTTGATTCATCTTTCAAGTTTTTGATTTGAATGGTAAGTGTATAGTTACCCGTACTTGGGAATACTTGTCTGATGGTTGTTTCTGCCTTGTTGCTGCTTACATTCAGTTCCTTTTGTGTCTTTTTTTCCGGGTCATGACTGGCATACCAAACGATTTTAACTTGTTTTAAGCTTGTTGGAATGGCTTGTACCGTTATCTTGAAATCATGTTCAAGCTTGCCGCCTTTTTCATCAATCTTTTCCGGATCAACCGCTATGATGATTTCTCCGGATTGAATCTCCAGCTTCATGGTCTGCGGATTCTTCGAATCTGTATTGGATACGATGACAATCAACAGGTCTCCGGGGGATGCTTCCACATCAACACTTTTAAAGTCTTCGTTGATCTGACCGGCTTTAAATTTATAATATTCATCACTCTTTTTCCCGCCTTTAAGAAGAAATACTTCTGCATTGATGAGTTTTGATGAGGATGAAACGTTGTTGACTTGTAATTTCCCTCCTTGAGTGCCTTGTATCTTCACTGCCCACATTTTGGATGTGTAGCCCCCCGATAAAGTAACTTCCGCTTCGATCTTCTTCGTCTTGCCATGTTCATAAACAGCCTTTTTCTCAGCTACTTTATCGTAGGGGTCCTGAGATGAAATGGGACTTTGAGTGCTTAAACAGAAAAAGGCGGCGTAATCCCTGTACAATTCGTCAAAATTGTCCGCATTGTAAGTCCGATTGTAAAGAAAGTAGTTTCTTAACGGGTCAAACACCGGGTCGTTCATGTCCTTATTCTTGATCAGGTATTGGTATAGCTCGATAAAGTTAGCACCTTCCCGAACAAAATGATCGATCAGATAAGCCCGATCATATTCCAAATCCTCAATCAGGCCGTCTGGAGAACCCAGATAATCCAGGGGATATTCTAATCCCTTGGGATAGGGGTCCTGTCCAGATGCCTTGGCACCCATCATATTAAGACCCGGCCAGGCAATATTTCCAGCTGCCCAATCCGCAGAGCTTTCTAGCCACCACTGATAAGCCCTGCCGGTGGCTTTACTCATTTCAACCTTGGAATAATGAACGTTTTGAAAAACATGAAACAATTCATGGGCTGAGGCGAATTTAAGCATGTTAACGGTGTTGACCAGGGATGTGTTGATGTGAATTCTGCCATACATCTTTTCATAAGCTCCCCGTGCACCGGTCAACTTGACATATGTTGAATCGACCTTGACGATAATAGGAGTGGTTGGTTTATCGAATTGTTCTCGGTACTTATTGTAGGCTTCATCCAGGAAATATCCCAGATCCATAATGTAATGAGGGACTTGAGAAAGCTGACTGATGTTAAGCGGTTCCAGCTTGATAGTCTCGCCGGAAACCGTTGTTGGAAAACCATCTATATTCGGAGATGTCGGTAATTGTTTACCGGCCAGCACATTTCCTCCCTTTTTAATCCAGGAATCATCTTTGATCACATTATTTTTGTTTATGGCTGCTTTATCGTAAAGGATGACGAAGTGATCGGTGTGAAGTTCATCGAGAAAGAGATATTCATATGCTGCATGGGATTTGCCTACGCCAACGACAACAACTGTAAGGGCAACCCATTCAATAAGTGTCAGATGATCTGTCTTGGTTATGATCACTTTCCTTTGGGTGTCTATTGAACTGGGAAGATAGACCCATCGGTCATTTTCTTCATCCCATCTTCTTGCGAGAATTTGCTGTCCGGGAGTGTAGACGGGATTTAATTGCTTCTCGTCGTATGGGACTTGGATCGTCAGCGGGTCAGGAAAGTTGCTTTGTGATCCCAGAGAGATCTCATAGCTTGCCAGTTTGACAAAGTTAAAATCTTCGTCAATCAAAGTCTTTTGAACATCCGGGGCTTCAACCACCAGTTCTTGTGATGCCTTCAGTGTTCCTCCCGGGATAGTGATCTTTAGCCCGTTTTCAAAAGAGAGGGTTTGAGGTTGAGAAGTGGGTTGAACAGTTAGGGTTTTCTTTTCAGGCTTTGAAACACCCTCCGTTTTGTCTTCTTTAAAACCCCCTGTGCCGTGCCCAAAGAATTCCGCCTTGAGTTGAGAAGTTCCTGCCTTTT
>CAYOFT010000224.1:0-2984 GCA_964403295.1 uncultured Thermotogaceae bacterium
TAACGACTCCTACAGGTATCTTTTTAAGTTTGCTGATTGCCATGGTGCTCAACCTTCCCTTAAGAGGAAAGCTGGTTTATAGAACGGCCTTTTTTATCCCTTATATTACCTCGGTTGTTGCCATATCCCTGGTTTGGCAATGGATCTTCAACGATACATACGGGTTGATGAATTACTTCCTGTCATTTTTTGGAAGCGGGAAAATCCCTTGGCTAACCGATGAGGTTTATACCATCCCCACCATCGCCATTGTCTCGGTCTGGAAAATGGTGGGTTATAACGCCATCATATTTCTGGCAGGGTTACAGTCCATCGATAAATTTTACTATGATGCCGCGAAGGTTGATGGTGCCAGCAGGATGCAGCAGTTTAAGCATATTACTTGGCCACTATTGTCTCCAACCACGTTTTTTGTTCTCATTGTATCGGTAATCGGGAATTTCAAGGTATTTACAGAAATCTTTGTTCTTTACAACGAATTGCCCGGACCCTACAACAACAGCGGTATGACGATGGTTTACTATATCTTTAACAAATTTTACAAAGATCAGAGAATGGGCGAGGCAAGCGCAGCGGCTTATGTCTTGTTTATGATCATCATGATCCTGACCTTCTTCCAATTCCGAGCCGGTAAGCGAAGAGTCAGTTACGTTTCCTGAGGTGGTTGCTGATATGAAGAATCCCATTTTAAAAACCGTAATTTACGCATTGGTAATCATTGGCGTTATGCTCATGATATCCCCTTTTATCTGGATGCTCATGACCTCCTTCAAATTAGACGGTGAAGTGGAATCCTGGCCTCCCAAGTGGATCAGCCAATCCTTCAGTTCTCACCGTGATATAAAATTATCTTTGGTGCGTTCCGGAGGAGTAACCATCGATTTTTCCGCATTAACCATAGAAGAATTTTTTAATTTAAACAAGATTATCGAGGCACAAACCTCAACTCAAAGTCCACTGGTTTACAGTGTCAACGATGATTCTCCCTACAGAGGCGTGATGACCGTTGATTTCGCGCCAGACAGTGAGACGGTTGATTTTTGTAAAGAAGTTACCCGTGAGGAATTGGATAGTCTGAATGCTCTATTTGAGTCCAGTCAACCCTTGTCTGAAAATATCTATGAGACTTATTCCAATATGATTCTTATTGATGATCCCATGACCATGGTCAACACATTGATGAATTTCCTTTATTTCGAGCACGACAGTCCGTTAACACGAATGGTTTTGGTCAATGACATTCAGGCAGTTACAGAAAAGATTACAACGTTTATTGAGAAAAATGGAGATAAACTGAAAAATCATGCCTCATTTGAGATCGATTCGCAAGATGATGAACGGATACGTTCAGAAAAATCTTCCAAAAAGGCTTATACAAAGATGGTGGTTGATACCGTTGAAAGCAAATTGGGGAAATTCAGCCTTTATTTGGAGGAATTCAGAAAGGGTAGTCCCATTGTCAGTAAAAGCGAATTACAGGTCTTTTTAAAGAAGGCTCAAGAACAATTCGATGAAGTAACACTTCCGGAAGATTATGCCAGTTGGGCACCCTTACGCCTGTTGGAAAAGAACGTCATTACACCTTTGTTGTCTATTCTCAATTCCGTTAATCTTGGTATTGAAGTTTACACCTTTTATAATGAGATTCAAAATCTGACATCTGAAACCACAAAGCTGGTATTCAAGTTTAGCGAACCGGAAACCATCGCAGAAGAGATTCGAACGACTTTGGAGGATACTGCATATTCAAATGAAAACAAACAACTGTTGAATCAACTTATTTCTAATAATCTGAAAAACAGCGTTAATGATCTCTATAAGAGATTAGATCAACGCTTTGAAGCTGAATTATCCAGTTATGATATGACGAAAAAAGAAAAAAGCGCACTAAACTCCGGAGTTAAAGCCTATTGCGAACAGTTCAGCGGTATTTTATCCGGTCATTCAAACTTGGAAAACACTTTTCAAAAGGAACTCCTGAACGGTGAAGATCCAACGACCATCATTAACGATTCCACATTGGAACAGGGACAAAAAGATCTGATACTATCAATTCTCATACAAGCCAAAGAATATTTAACAAAAACCACACAAGATCAAAGTGAGAGTTTCAGATTACTGGGAATCCGATATGAATCAGAAGTATTTGCCCAATACTACACGTCATTGTATTCGCAAGTGTTCAACAAAATGGAAATCATAGAAGCGCCTGAATTTGTGGAATCGGTTATTTACAGGAATCTGGCATCCGTTGAGATTCAACTGAAAGATGTACATCCCATCTGGTTCTGGGATGAAAACACCCGCATGGAAGTGGATTATTCCTTCACCGATGTGTTTAAAAACATTTTCCAAAATTACGTAAACGCCTGGAAAGCCGGAAAGTATTTTGGACAGTATTATATTAACACCATATTTGTGGCTGTTACCACAACTGTTTTGGATATACTGTTTGCCTGTATGGCGGCCTTTGCCTTCTCAAAAATGAAATTCTTTGGAAGGGACTTCATCTTTATGCTCTTTTTGGCTACCATGATGGTTCCCGGCGAGGTATTGCTGGTTCCCAATTACATCACCCTCTCGGTATTTGGATGGATAGATACTTATTACGCCTTAATCGTCCCCTGGACGGTAAGTGTGTTTGTTATATTCCTGATCCGACAGCATTTTATGAGTATCCCGGATGAATTGTACGATGCAGGAAAAATGGATGGGATCTCCAAATGGGGTTTCTTATGGAAAATCATGGTTCCCCTGTCAAAACCAGTCATTATCACCGGGTCTTTGTTAAAGTTCATCGGAAGCTGGAATGCCTTCCTTTGGGTATTAATCGTCACAAAAAGCCCGGAAGTCAGAACGCTTCCTGTAGGATTGGCCAATTTCAGTTCTGAAGTGGGTACTCTATACAACCAGCTTATGGCGGCTTCCACATTTTCCATGCTGCCCATTGTTATCCTGTTCCTGTTCGTCCAGAAGTACTTCAT
>CAYOFT010000225.1:0-2952 GCA_964403295.1 uncultured Thermotogaceae bacterium
ATCCTTTGTCATTTTTAACACTCAAATCTTTTATCTCAATCTTTACAGGACCCGGCTCTACCTGCGGCTTTTCCTGGTCCAATAACACATCGCGACCTACCATTCTTTGAACCAGTGTCCTTCTGTCCACTTCATCACGATTTAATGTTCCGGCATTTTTGCCATTGCGTAATACACTGATTCGGTCACTGATTTCTAGAACCTCATCCAATTTATGGCTGATAAAGATGACTGAAGAACCTTCTTTAACAAGTTTTCGGATGGCACTAAAAAGCTGTCGAGTTTCCTGAGGTGTTAAAACAGCAGTGGGTTCATCTAATATCAGGATGTTTGCACCGGTATAAAGCAGTTTTAATATTTCTATCCGTTGTCGTTCACCCACGGAAAGTGTCCATACCCTCGCTTTGGGATGGACCGGAAGTGAATAGCGTTCACCTAATTCCTTGATCTGTTGTTCTACTTGTTTAGTCTTGATAATGAAGCCAAAATTTTTTAATCCGAGAATAACGTTTTCAGCCACTGTAAAAGACGGGACAAGGGCAAAATGTTGCTGAACCATACCGATCCTATCGTTGATGGCGTCTTGAGGCGAATGGATAGTAGTCTTTTTGCCATTAATTAAGATCTCCCCATGATCCGGATGATAAATCCCAAAGAGGATATTCATCAAGGTCGTTTTACCTGCCCCGTTTTCTCCCAGAAGGGCATGAACTTCCCCACTTTTAATTTCCAGGGAAATATTGTCGTTGGCAAGTACACCGGGAAATGCTTTTTGGATGTTCTTCATTTCAAGAATGGGATAATCGTCCAAAACTATCACTCCAAATATAAGTTGAGGGGCACCTAATGCCCCTCAACCGTTAACTTAATCTATTGTAACCGACCAACTACGTTACTTACGAACCAATCCATACTGAGAAGTTCGCCATCTGAAGCCATTTCGCCTTCAGCGTATCTTAGATTTCCATCCTGGTCATAAATCGGTCCCTGGAATGGATGGAATTGATCTTTTATGATGCTTTCTCTCATAGCATGAACAAGATTGGCAACACCATCTGGAACCAGATCACTCATGACAATATCCACCAGTTCATCTTTGATACCACCCCAGTAGGATTCATTGGTCCATGTATCCTCTTGGACAGCTTTAACAGCTCTTTCATAGTAGGGTCCCCAATTCCAAATCGGGGCAGCCAAGAATGCATTTGGAGCGAAGACGCTCATGTCACTGTTGTATCCGATAGACATCACACCACGTTCTTCTGCAGCCTGTTGTGGAGAGGCTGAATCCTGATGCTGTGCGATGACATCAGCTCCGATATCCAGAAGGGATATGGCAGCATCCTTTTCCAATGTAGGGTCAAACCATGTGTTGGACCATACTACATGAACTTTTGCCTCCGGATTGACATAACTGACACCCAAGGCAAAGGCGTTTATTCCTCGAATAACTTCAGGAATTGGGTAAGCCGCAACATAACCGATGATGTTACTTTTGGTCATGGCACCTGCAACGAGACCACTCAAGAAACGGGGTTGATACATTCTTCCAAAATACACCCCCATGTTGTCCGTTGTCTTATAACCGGAACAGTGCATAAAAGTGGTTTTAGGGAATTGTTGTGAAACCTTTACCATGGAATCCATATAACCAAAACTTGTTCCAAAAATAACGTCATATCCTCTTTGAGCGTATCCTCTAAAGACACTTTCAGCTTCAGCACCTTCTGGAACACTTTCAATAATATCAACAACGACATCTTTTCCAAGAGCTTCTTCCAGATACAAACGACCCTGATCGTGCATAAACGTATAGCCACCGTCTCCAATCGGTGAAACGTAAATAAATGCTACACGGGTTGCAGCTAAACTTAGAGATGCGACGAACAGTAAAATCGCCAATACAAACAACAGTTTTTTCATATTACTACCTCCTTTTGGGTTAATACTATCTTTTTACTTATAAATGATGCATCATATCAAAAAAACATTTATAAGCGTCCTAAATCAACTCATTCAGCATAAAGCATCAAATTCTGTTCATTAAGTTCCCATTAAAGTAGATTAAGGTAGTCCTTGTTGTTTAAGCGCGTCATTGTTTAAAGCTTTACAGAAAAACTTATAATAATAATTTTAACATATTTTAACCATAAAATGAATTCTGACTTTCAAAAATCCCAAAAAACGAATAAGATATTCAAAAAATAAAACAGGCAGCCATAAAGGTTGCCCATTACGATTAAAGTAATTTGTCTATAAGCACATCATCTGCCACATACGGTAATGTTATATGATCTTGCCCTTTGTTGGCCTTGTTATATTCAGCAGCGGTTTCAATGGAATTTTCATTTCTGGCCCAGGCACGTCTTGCAACGCCTCCCATAACATCCCAGGGGATAGCCTTCATAATGATGTTGTCCACCCGTTCACTGCCATCCAGAACCAAACCAAAACCCCCGTTGATGGCTTTGCCGATCCCCACACCCCCTCCGTTGTGAAGGGCAATTAAGCTCATTCCCCTTGCGGCGTTTCCAGCAAAACAATGGGTGGCCATGTCGGCCATGATCATGCTGCCATCTTTGATATTGGAGGTTTCCCGGTAGGGAGAATCCGTTCCACCCGTGTCGTGATGGTCTCTACCCAGCATTACCGGACCAATCTCGCCATCTCGTACCATTTTGTTGAATTTTAGCGCGATATCTCGACGACCCAGTGCATCCTGATAAAGGATTCTGGCTTGTGTTCCCACTACCAGTCTGTTTTTTTGGGCATCCCGAATCCAGATATAATTGTCCCTGTCCTGTCCCCGCCTATCGGGATCAATACAGGACATGGCGGCCTGATCAGTTTTGACTAAGTCCTCTTCCTTCCGGCTTAAACAAACCCATCGGAAAGGACCGTATCCGTAATCAAAGAGCATGGGGCCCATGATGTCTTCCACATATGAGGGGA
>CAYOFT010000226.1:0-2949 GCA_964403295.1 uncultured Thermotogaceae bacterium
AAAAACTTCAAGGCGTGTTTCCCAACGCCACCCCTCCCAAGAGGGGATTTTTGGGCTCTTAATTTATCTCAATAACGAAACAAATAGAAATATCATAATTTTGGATTTTTATAGATACTAAGAATCCCCTCCTCCGGAGGGGTGGACCCGAAGGGGACGGGGTGGGTTTATACATTGTAGCGTGAAAAACACTGTTACCGATAACTACCTAAATCCCGCCAAATCCATTTTCCCCATTGAAGTTTTAAAAAACTTCACACTACTGCTCAATTTTTCCTACCCTAACCCCTAATTATATACCAAATGAATGAAAGATGTATACGTTTTATTAATGAATCCAAGTATGATGTTTACTTTCAAATTCTCCTATCAAACGTTTCACAGTCACATTTTCCTCTTCAGTTCCAATAGTCACTCGGATAAATTCATCCATATTACCAGAGAATTTCCTCACGGCAATGCCTCTTGTAAAAAGGAACTCATAGGCATCTGTTTTTAACAACACAAAATTGGCCGCGGATTTGACGGGGACTAAGTTTGTAAACTCTTCCTGCATTTTGTCTCTTTCCCGTTTTATAAACGCCACTTTTTCCTGAATGATTGCTTTGTTCTTCAACATCTCTAATGCCATCTCGGCAGAGAAGATGTTCATGCTGAAAGGGGCGTGTGCCCGTCTGAAATGGTCAGCAATGGTTTTGGAAGTGATGGCGTAACCGATACGCAAGCCGCTCATACCGAAGGCTTTTGAGAAGGTTCTCAGGATAATGAGATTCTCGTATTCATCCAGCAGTGGCAGATAATTTTTCTCGGAAAACTCCACATACGCCTGATCCAACAACACCGGAACCCCGGTGTCCAGGATTCTTCTGATTTTTGATTCTTCCATGTCGTTTCCGCTGGGGTTGTTTGGGGAGCAAATCACCACTAACGCCATCTTTTCAGGATCGGGCATAAAGGCATCAGGAATGGAGAAATTCTCATCCAGATCGATGTCTATCACATTCAAGCCATAACGTTGCGCATAAAAACCATACATGGAAAAGGTGGGCTGAAAAGTCACGACCTGCTGGCCTTCAAATAGGCTGATGATCTCCGGAATCAGGGCATCCCCCCCGTTGGAAACAAAGACCTGCTCCGGATCGATAGCCTTGTCCTGGGCAATGGCAGCCCGTAGCGTCAGCGAATCGATCTCAGGATAGCGGTTAAAGGGATTGTTGTGAAAATATTCAAAGACCTTTTTTTTGATCTCCAATGGGACATCAAAGGGACTTTCGTTTTTATCCAGTCGTACCGGGGGCAGCTTTTTTGGAACGGTGTAGGCTTCCATTTCGATAATATTTTTTCTAAATCGCATCATTTTCTCCTTTTCGCCAATTCTTTCATGATTTCATCCAAATCCACATCGTTATACGCCAAAAGCACAAACAGATGATAGAACAAATCTCCCAATTCGTACAACAGCGACTCTCTGGACTGTGCCACCAACACTTCTACAGCTTCTTCACCGAATTTCTTGTAAATCTTCTCCTTACCCTCTTTGAACAGGGTCGTTGTGTAAGAACCTTCAGGCATCTGGACCTTTCTTTGTTTAATCAACTGTTCCAGCTCTTTCAGAACATTGAGGGAATAATCAATTTCCTCGCTCTTTTGTTCACGTTTACCCTCCAGTGTTTCAAAAAAACAGGAATAATGGCCTGTATGGCAAGCGGTTCCCTTTTGTTTAACCGTCATCAGCAAGGCATCCTGATCACAGTCCAGTCTGATCTCCACCAGTCTTTGGGTGTTTCCACTGACTTCACCCTTTTTTCGGATACGTCCCTTGCTTCTGGAATAATAATGGGCAAAGCCCGTTTCCAGGGTCAATTTTAAGGCTTCCCGGTCCATGTAGGCCAAAGTAAGTACATTTTTATCCGTATCCGATACCACAACGGGAACCAGCCCGTCCTCTTTTTCCCAATCTACTTTTGCAATTAGTCTTTCAAGATTTTCTGACATTGATACCAGCCCTTTCCAATTCATTCTTTAAATCGCCTATATTAATCGTCCCATAGTGAAATATGGATGCCGCCAACGCTGCGGAGGCTTTTGTTTGGGTAAACACTTCCACGAAATCCTCAACAGACCCCGCCCCCCCGGAGGCGATGACGGGGATGTTTACCACCTCAGATATAACTTTGGTTAAAGGAATATCAAACCCTTCTCGGACCCCGTCGGTATCCATTGAGGTGAGCAATATTTCACCGGCTCCTAACTGTTCGCACTCTTTGCACCATTCAACGGCATCTTTACCCGTATCCAGCCTTCCTCCGTTGATGTAGACATTCCAGGAGTCTTCTGTCTTTTTTGCATCCACTGCCACACAGATATTGGCACTGCCGATGACTTTGGAAGCCTCTCGGATGAGTTGGGGATTTCGAACCGCTGCCGAATTGATAAAAACCTTGTCTGCACCGGTTTTGATCACCTCTTTCATATCATCCACTTTGGAAAGACCGCCGCCAACGGTAAACGGAATGCTCAGTGATTGTGCAACCGATGAAGCCAGCTCTCTCAAAATCCCCCGTTTTTCATGGGATGCGGTGATATCCAGAAATACAATCTCGTCAACACCCTGTTCCTCATAGGCAACCGCTGATTCCACGGGATCTCCCACTTCACGGATGGATTGAAATTTGATGCCCTTTACCACTTTACCATTTCTGATATCCAACGCTGCGATGATTCGCTTGGATAACACCACTCACACCCCCTTCAGCATGTCACAAGTGAGGGTTCCTTCCAGCAATGCCCGACCAATGACAACCCCTGAAAAGCCAAGCTCTTGAGCCTTTTTGATATCTGCCAGAGAAGAAACACCACCGGCATAGATGACTTCTTTGCCTTTCCAGAAGTTTTGAATATCCGAAATCCCCTCATTTGTCCCGTCTTTTTCAATATCCGTAAAGATAA
>CAYOFT010000227.1:0-2929 GCA_964403295.1 uncultured Thermotogaceae bacterium
AAAACGTTGATTCATCTGGATATCACCATGGCGGTTATGACTCAGAAAATTGATTTCAAGGAATTGGATGCTGATTTCTTAACATTAAGTGGTCATAAAATATACGGCCCCAAGGGCATTGGCCTGATCATTGCCAAAAAACCCGTTAAGATGAAACCTGTTTTATTTGGGACAGTTGTAACGTCTCCCTATTCTCCCGGAGCAGACAACGTTTCTGCAATTGTGGGATTGTCTTTCGCTGTAGAGGATGCCGTCAACAAAAGAGAAGCACACAACACTAAAATGAAAGAACTACAAAAATACCTGATGCAACAAATCGAAGAAAAGATCGACAAGGTAGAACTCAACGGCCCCGTTGATGAAAGAGCCTCAGATAATATTAATTATTCTTTCCGTCATATCGAAGGCGAATCCATTATGATGTTCTTGGACTTTGATTCCATTGTCGTAGCAACGGGTTCTGCGTGCGCCTCCAGTGATTTAAAGGTCAATTATATCTTAAGTGCTATTGGCAGAGATCACGAGATGGCTCACGGTTCATTACGAATCACTCCCGGAAGGGATACGACCAAAAAGGATTTGGATGTATTTATAGAAGCGTTAATACCGATTGTAGAGAGATTACGTGCCCAAAGTACGATTAAATAACATAAAAAGAAGAAAGTAGTGAGGTGAAAAAAATGGCAGTTATTAAATATACCAAAGAAGTTATCGAACACTTTAAGAACCCCAAAAACGTGGGAGAGATTGAAAATCCCGATGGGGATGCAACCGTTGGCAGTCCTGCTTGTGGAGACCAGGTTAGTGTTTCTTTGAAGGTGAAAGACAACAAAATAGAGGATATTAAATTCCTCTCATACGGTTGTGCCTCAAACATCGCCACAGGCTCCATTGTTACGGAGTTGGCCAAAGGTAAAACAGTGGAAGAAGCAAAAAAAATGACATGGAAAGATGCCGTGGATGAGCTTGGCGGACTTCCTCCCGTCAAGGTTCATTGTTCAGTTCTTGCAGTTGATGGACTGAAGGCAGCCATCGAAGATTATGAAGAAAAGAAATTGGGTGTCAAGCACGAGAAGAGACTTGATGAACAAAGTATCATAGAGGAACTCAAATCTGTTATCTACCCAAAAACCGGCAATAATATAATAGATGAAAAGCTAGTGAAATATCTGAAATACGAAAACGGAAAAGTAGAAATCGAGATATCCTTTGATGAAACTGATGTTTACAAGCAAAATGTATTGGAAGAAATTGATGAGCATTTAAACGAAATTGACGGAATTGACGATATCGAAGTTAAAGTGGTTGAATACTAATGAAGGTGTATCTGGACCACGCCGCAACCACACCCCTTTTACCAGAGGTGTTATCCTATTATTCAGAAGTCTTAAGAGACTATCCAGGAAACGCATCCAGTTTACACTATGAGGGGCAGCGTTCCAGAGAGCTTTACAATTGGGCAAAACAAACCATTGCCGATTGTATCCATGCTGATTATGACGAAATTGTTTTCACTTCAGGCGGAACAGAAGCAGATAATATCGCTCTTTTTGGCTATCTGAAAGCGATAAAAGAAGAACACCCCAATAGAAAAAAGGTTATTACCAGCTCAATTGAGCATGAAGCTGTGATTGAAACGGTTAAGGAATTGGGTGAACAGGGCTATGATATTTTCTTTGCCCCAGTGGATGAAAAGGGAATCGTTGATGTAGAATACTTAAAGGAAAATATAGACGAGCAAACGGCCATTTGCTCCATTATGTATGCCAACAACGAAGTGGGAACTTTGCAACCATTAAAAGAAATCTCCCAACTCTGCCGTGAAGCTGGCTGTATCTTTCACACTGATGCGGTTCAAGCCGTGGGAAAGGTTAAAATCGATGTTGAAGACCTTGGTGTCGATATGCTCAGTGCCAGCGCTCATAAGTTTTACGGACCAAAAGGCGTGGGCTTTCTTTATGTGAAAAAAGAAACACCTCTGGAACCCGTTTTTTACGGTGGTGGACATGAAAAAGGGCTCAGATCAGGAACGGAAAATGTACCCGGAGTTGCAGCAATGGCAAAGGCTCTTGAATTGGTAACTGAGCAAATTGAAGAAAAATGTGATGTCTATGCACGATGGACTGAACAAATCTTAGAGGCTTGCAAACAGTTGGAGGGTGTACAGTTGAACGGTGATCCCGAAAGAAGAGCTCCCGGTTCTTTGAGCTTGAGTTTTTACGGAGTTAATGGTGAAGCGTTGATGGGTATGTTAAGCATGGATGATATTGCCGTTTCCACCGCGTCAGCTTGCAGTTCTCATTCCCACAGAAAGGGTGGCTCACATGTTTTGTCAGCCATGCATTGCTCAAAGGAATATATCAATGGCACAATTAGAGTCGTGCCCGGTTACGATAATGATGACGAGCAAATTGACTATTTTTGTGATAAACTCGTTGAAAAAGTAAAACTGTTAAGGAGGTTGTCCAATGGCTGAGAGGTATTCAAAAGCCCTAATGAAGCACTTTACGGATCCGAAAAATATTGGCAAAATTGACAATAGCACTTTAGCGGCAACCGGGTTTAACGAAAGTGACGGGGATGGCGTAAAATTCTATCTTAAGCTGGAAGATGATGTCCTTCAAGATGTGAAATATACTATAAAAGGCTGTCCCAGGGCAATCGCGGCGAGCAGCTTTACTTCTGAATTGATTAAAGGTAAAAAGGTTGATGAAATTTTAAACCTTGATGCTAAAAAGATATTTGATGAATTGGGTATTGATGAATCTTTCACTTGTATATCCATGCCACTAAATGCAGTTAAAAGGGCGTTAAAAGAATACTCTGAATCATAAAAAAAGAATAAGTGATGGTGATTATTTGAAAAGGGTGAGTTCAAAGAGGATGGGAACCGAGCCGATCATTCCTCTCATGTTTAAGTTATCTTTAC
>CAYOFT010000228.1:0-2923 GCA_964403295.1 uncultured Thermotogaceae bacterium
TGCTTCATGAGAGGGACCCGACGTGTTTTAGCTCCCTTACCGGTTACAATGAGCACTGCGGGATTCGTCAAAATGACATCACAAGCCCGCAGATCAATCAATTCCTGAACCCGTGACCCCGAATCGTACAAGAGAGCCAACAACGTTAAATCCCGCCTCCCTTTTGGGGTAGACGAATCCGGTTGAGACAAGAGCAGCTGCATCGCATCCGTGGTAAGGAAAGGAATCGTGGGCTTTGGCGTTTTTTTAACGGGAATGGCCAGCATTTTTTGGAAATCCCTCAATCCCGCCGGTTCCTCATACTGGACATAACGAAAAAACGAGTGAATGGCAGCAAGCCTTAAGTTTCTTGTTGACACACTGCATCGCCTCTCACTTTCAAGCCAACGAAGAAAATCCATAACCAGCTGATGATTCAAATCATTCAAAGTCAATCTTTCCGCCGGTAGGTGATGCCATTTCTCACAATATTGAAGCAGCAACTTAAACGCATCGCGATACGACCGGACGGTGTTTTTACTTGCGTTTTTATGGGTTGGCAGATACACCGATAGAAATTGGGTAAGATGCTGTGCAAAATCAGTAGGACGCATGGGTATCGCCTTCAATTAGAGGCACAATATTGGGATAGCACCCTTCCAGTTGAATAATGATATCCTGGAAAACATCAGCGGTGAGTCTAAGATAATAGGCCGTATCTTCAAAGGAATCGTGTCCCATATACGTCTTAAGGATAGGCAGATAAGCGTTGAGGTCTTTGCCCTCCAACACCCATTTTTTGAGACAATGACATGCAAACGTGTGGCGGAAATCGTAGATTCTTGGCCCTTTTCCCCGGCCTCCGTGTGAGATGCCGGCCCGCCACAAAAAACGCCGGAAATTATGGTAAGTGTTGCCTCTTGTCATGGGCTTTCCCTCAAGACCCGGGAAAAACCAATCGCTTCCGCTGAAGCGGACCTTGGCTGAATACTGCCTGCAGCTTTCACTCAGCTCATTGGACATGGGGACCAACCGACTGACATCTTTTTTGGAATGATGGATGGATAATATTCCCTGAACCAGATCTACATCTTCTTTCTTTAACAAGCGGGCCTCCTGTGGTCTCAATCCGCAGGTATAAATCATGCGATAGTAAAGTGGCATGACAAAATGCCGGAAGGGACATTCACTGACGTAGACACAGTGGTCTGTAGCCTCAAAGAAACGGTGCAGTTCATCTTTCGTGAAAATATAGGGAACGTATTGCTCTTCGGTTGGGAAATACCCCTTGGGTAGAATATACGCTTGTTCACCAACGCTATCCATGAAAATGGCAAGCTGACGAAGCATCGAAGCCCTGGCACATTGATTGGCCTGGGATTCATACGGCTTTTTCGCACACCAGTCCAAGACGATTTCACGGGTAAGGGACTGTGCATCTGGGTATTTTCTCTGTGTAAAGGATGCGAATCGGGACAAGCACTTTGACTCAACTACATATTTGTAGTCCAGTGCCTGTTTTAGAGAAATATGCTCAACAATACTTTTAGCAAACGGCCCTTCAAGGGTAATCCTATCCATATTCATGCCTCCTCACTCAAAGGGCAGGCTCTGAGTTTGTTCAGGTCTACTTTAAGATAGAGGGCTGTCGAATCGGTATCGATATGGCCAAGTACACTGGAAATCACTTCCAGGGGGGTATCATGCTCCAACATTCTGGAGGCAGCTGTGTGGCGCAGAGAATGCATCCCGCGATGTTTTTTGAGTGTGGGAATATGAGCCAGTTGCATATAATGCCGGATGAGTTCATTCAGATGGTTTGAATGTGCAAACGGAAGGAATGGTGCCATATGTCGAATAAAAATAATCGGCGTGTCTATGTTGGGTCTGCCATGTTTGAGATAGTCTATGAGGGCCCAGCCGACTTGTGGGACGAGTGGCAGCGTAACAACTGTGTGGGTCTTTGACTGGGTGTAGCTCAGTTCTTTCCTTTCCCAGTTAAGATTTGAAAAGGTTAATTGTTTGATGTCATTCACACGCATTCCCATAACACATGCCAGTAAAATCATGGCATAATCCCGTTTTCCCTTTGGACTGCCCCGGTCGATAGCCTTGAGCAGGGCTTCGAGTTCTTGTTTTGTCCAGACGGAGGGAATTCTCGTTTGTTTTCTTGCTTGAATCATGGGGGTTTTTGACGCCAAATCCTCCTTGAGAATACCTTTTTCGTTCAAATACCGGAGAAATGCCCGTATGGAACAGATGTTCTGTTCAACCGTTTTGTAGGTGTATCCGGCCAGTGTTCGCAGGTAATTGTGGATACGGGATAAAGAAATGAGATGGCAGTCGGATAGGCCTTGGGCGGCCAGATAATCCATGAATCGCTCGGATTGCTTGACATAGTGATTGATCGTCACATCGGAATATTCTTTGTGTTCACAGTATCGCCTGAAGGCTTGACTCATTTGTATGAAATAAGGCTGGGTCAGCAGCTGATGATGTTTGTAATAGCGTCTCAACACACAGTGGTGAAGCTGGAAATCTCCAATCATCCGAATAACCCGGATATCTTGGACATCCTTCTGGGATAAGCAACTGTCCAGATCTTTTCGAAGAATCTGGTATTGGTCCTCTAAAAAATCCAATCCCAGCTCTTCGTTAAAAGAATCCTCCCCTCTGTCTTGGGCGAATCTCAGTAACTTTTTCCAACGACCCCGGTAGAAGTTCATGGTTTGCTTGACATACCCTAAGCGTAAAAGCTCTTGTTCCAAATCCTGTAATAGTTCTTCCAGTGGCTTTTCCATTTCTATCCCTCCAACAATCAGTTTTGAGCAGTTGCTCATAATTGATTGTCGGTGATTATGCAAAGTAAGTCAAGTAAAGGTGTTGTCCTCATGAGCCTTCTGGCCGTTTACTTTACATAATTACTTTCTTTGCATAAGGCGGA
>CAYOFT010000229.1:0-2920 GCA_964403295.1 uncultured Thermotogaceae bacterium
GCAGCCGTGATCTTTGACTTGAGTAAATCTTTATTAACCACCAAAATGGAATTCAAATCCGATATGCAAACCCAAATCGCTCTGTGGAACCGACTCATCGACCTGCCACCCTCATTTTTCAGGCGTTACCCCTCTGGGGAAATTGGCAAAAAGATGCTCAGTTTTTATCAAATCCGAATGATTCTGGCCAACGTGATATCGGATTCCCTGCTTTCGGCAGTGTTTTCCGTTTTTTACATCATCGTTTTGTTCCTTTACAGTCCTGCGCTTGCACTCATGGCATTGGGCATTTCCCTGTTGAACCTTACAGTTACAATCATTGTGGGTTATTTTCAAATCAAAACAGGATATGAAAAACTGGTCCTGACAGACAAGCTCTCAGGTATCATGCTGGAGATGTTGCTGTCCATTACAAAGATCAGACTCTCGGCTGCCCAAGACCGAATCTTTCACAATTGGGCCAGGGCTTACTCCAAAGGGAAAAAGATGGAAATCAAAGAGAAAAAACTTCAAATCTTCTCAAATATCTACATCCAAACCATGGCCATTATCAGTTCAGTCATCATCTTCTTTTTGGCCTATACCACCGGCACATTGACAACCGGGGGGTTTGTTGCTTTCAACAGTGCCTTTATGTCCTTTCAGATGATGTTGGCGGCTCTTTCGGGAACCAGCCTCTCTTTAAGTATCGCCTATTCTCTGCTGAAAAACATCCGCCCAGTGTTGGAGGAAGTCCCGGAAATCACAAAAGAAAAGCAACACCCTGGTGAATTGAAGGGAAACATTGAGTTCAACAACTGCTCCTTCAGCTATGAAAACTCAGCTAAAGTGGTGATCAAAGACCTGAGCCTGAAAATCGAAGATGGAGAATACGTTGCCATCGTGGGAGCTTCTGGCAGCGGGAAATCTACTCTTATGCGCCTCATCCTGGGATTTGAAAAACCCAGCGCTGGAAAGATATATGTGGGGGGCAAAGACCTGGAACAATACGAACTCAGCGAGATTCGCCAGCAAATGGGCGTGGTTCTTCAAAACAGTAAGCTTCTGTCCGGAGATATCTTCATGAACATCGCCGGTAACGCCTACGATGTCACAGAAGAGCAAGTGTGGGCAGTCTGTGAAAAGGCAGGCATCAAAGAAGACATCGAAGCCCTTCCCATGGGCCTGAACACCTTTATCAACGACAGCACCTCCACCCTTTCAGGAGGTCAAAAACAACGCATTCTCATCGCCAGGGCTTTACTGAAAAACCCGAAAATTCTTCTCTTTGACGAAGCTACCAGTGCTTTGGACAATTACACCCAAAATATCGTGACCCAAACCCTGAAACAGTTGAAATCCACCCGTCTGATCATCGCCCATCGATTGAGCACTGTCAGAGAATGTAATAAAATTTTCGTCATCGACAAAGGGGCTGTTGTGGAAAGTGGTAGTTATGATATACTTATGGAGCGCAAAGGCGCCTTTTATAATTTAGTCAAAAGACAAATCATATAAAAAACAGAAGGAACCTTACAAAAGGACTACTTGAAAAGCTTTAAGCAATCCGAAGAAAAAGGAAAGAACCGAACTGAAAATCGCGCTGTAAAAGCAGCCAGTGAAGTTTTTGCCCTTCAAAGACTTCATGGACTGTTTCTCAAGTCCAAACAAAGAACTGTCAAATCGTTGCCCAAAAAGGAGGAGACATGACCAAAGAGCTTCAAGAAATAATCAAGCAATTTGAAGAAAAGGCAGGCGCTGGTTGGCTCAAACGTTTAGAAAGAATCACAACCACTGATGAACTCATTAAAATGGGAACCGAATACCACATCACCCTTTCAGAAATCCAGGCACAAGAAGGTCTCAAATTCCTGAAAAATGAGGCCAATGAACTCACCGAAAAAGAACTCGCCGGTATTGCGGGAGGAATAGGATCTACAACAGAAACAACTACCAGACCCCCCCGAAGAAAGATGGATCCCTGAAACCGCTAATATGATTACACCTAACAAGATTCTTTGTCCACTTGGAAAGCTTTTACAATCATGGCCATGATGGCTGTTTGTCCATCTTCTAACGAACCGTGGTCTTTGTCTGACAGCTGACAATTTCATATAGGGTTTATAAAGAAAAAAGCGTATAGAATCATCATTAAAAGCTTATATTAAAGGAGCTGGTTTTGCTAATGAACAAGAAGGCGTTTATTTTTACTTGCTTGATGTTTTTCGTAGCAGCCATATTCGCTTCAAACCTGACCGTAATCTTTGAGCCCTATTCCATCTTTAGCTATATGGAGGATTTTTCATTAAAGGGCTTGGCTGTTGATGTCATTAAGGGTATTTCTGAAGAAATCAACGAAGAAATTGAAGTGGAATTCACCCAATGGGATGAAGCGTACAGCCGTTTGCAAAGTGGGCCGAATGTTGCACTGGCAGCAATGGCCATGAACACCGAGAGAAAGGATCAGTTTAAATGGGCCGGTCCAGTCAGTATCATCAAAACGAATATATATGCAAAAGCTACTGATAACATGTTTTTTGAATCGCTAGAGGATGCAAAAAAAGCCGAAAAAGTTTGTGTTGTAAAAGACTATTATTCAACTCAATACCTTCTGGAAAAGGGATTTGAAAACCTGGCCGTTTATAATAATGAAAAAGAGGCCTTTAAGGCATTCCTTTCAAACGAAGGATACCTTTTTACTACTGACAATGTAAGCCTTTCCACACTTGTTAAAGAGAGTGTTTTACCTAACCCCCAATTACAATCACTGATTACTTATTCCATGGATTACCTTTACATAGGCTTTTCCAAGGATGTAGCAGATGAACAGGTGGCCCTATGGCAGAAGAGTCTTGATAAGATGAAAGAAAACGGGGAACTGGCAGTGATCTATCAAAAATGGCTGCCTGGCATAAAAGCTCCCGGGAAATACACCTTTGTG
>CAYOFT010000230.1:0-2917 GCA_964403295.1 uncultured Thermotogaceae bacterium
TATCCATGACCCGTTGAATCACCATTTCCATGGCCAAAAAGATTCTGGACATCTCTCCGCCGGAAGCTATTTTGGATATGGGCAGAAACGGAGCACCCGGATTGGTCGAGGCGGTAAAATGCAGAAAGGTTCGTCCCATGGTTTGAAAATCAGACTCTTGATGCTTTTCATGAGCGAGGCGTACCTTTTCCATTTTTAAATCTTCAAGTTCCTCCATCACCTCTTTTTCGATGATGGCTGCACTTTCTTCCCTTATTTTGAATAAATCCTGATCCAGTTTATCCAGGATTTTAACGGTAGCAGCTATCTCTTCATCAATTGTCTCAGCCCGTTCCATCTTACTCTCAATGGATTCCTTTTGCTGAGTGAATTTCTCCAAATTGTTAAACACATCATCCAGCTCCGGACCGTATTTCCGCTTCATGGATTCGATGACTTTCATCCGCTCATCCAATTCATTCATTCGTTCTTCATCAAACTCGAAGCTGTCTAAATACGAATAGACCTCTCTAGAAAGATCACTCAATGTATCCTGTGCTGTCATAGCTGTTTGTAGCCAATCTCTTGTTGATTCCTCAAGATCTGAAATGTCTTCAAGTTTACCGCATATGTCACCAATTCTGTCGATCACACCGGGGATTTCCGGAGAATCATCCAATATCGCCAAAACATTTGAGAGTTTGCTTCGGATATAGTCGTAATTGCTCAATGCTTTCAACTCGTTGGATACTTCTATATCTTCATTTTTTTTGAGTGTCGCTTCCTCTATCTCTTGAATTTGAAAATTTAAAAAATCCAATGTACGAAGCATTTCGGTGGAATTACCCGGTAATTCCCTTTGCAGGGTTTTCAGTTCATTATATTTTTTATAGGCTTTGGAATATTCTTCAAACAAGGGTTTGATCTTATCGGCTCCATAACGATCAACCATTTCAATATGAAAAGAATCCGTTCTTAGCTTTTGAAAGGCGTTTTGGGAGTGTATTTCAAAGGTTTTAGGTAGAAATTCCTTGAGAATTTTGGATGAAACAACTGACCCATTGATACGTGCGGTAAAACGATCAGCAGTCCCAGCAATTTTAATGATCATAGGATCGTCAACGGGTATATCCGACTGGACAAGCATTTGGACGATCTCAGGATCGTTGTCAAACACCGCCTCAATCCAAAAACCATCTTCAAAAGGACCAATCATCTCTTTTGCCTTGTAATCGCCAAAAAGACTTCTTAAAAGGCGAACGAACATGGATTTTCCCGCGCCAGTTTCACCGGTGATCACATTAAAACCTGAATGAAAGGCTACTGAAACATCGTTAAAGAGCAAAAAATTCCGTGCATGGACTTCACGAAGCATTCAACCCCTCCTACCCCACAACAATTTGGACTCAACAAGTTTTAATATTTCATCACTTTCCGGATACAGGAGCTTGAATTCCCTGTCGGAGATGCCCACAGAAATCTTTTTAGTCTTTTCCAAAGGCAGACCATCCACCGAATACTTCATCTCATCATCATTATCGAGGCATATGGATATCTTCTCTTGGGAATTAAAAACCAAAGACCGGTTGGCAATGGTATGGGGAGCGATTAGGTTCAGTTGCATACTGCGACATTCGGGAAAGATAATCGGTCCGCCCAGTGAAAGAGCATAAGCTGTGGACCCGGTGGGCGTGGAAACAACGATTCCATCAGCCGCCTTGGGTTCAAAAGAATAATCATTAACACATAGTTTATACATCTCTACTTGACTCAAATTTTGCCGTTGAATGACAATATCGTTTAAAGCCAAACAAGTTTCTTTATTATCATTATCTGAAGCTGTAATCTCCAAAAGAGCCCTGGAAGAGACCCTCGACTCCATCAAGATATTTGGATTTTCCAATACCTTCTCATACTCATAGCGGGTTAAAAACCCGAATTTCCCAAAATTAATCCCTGCAACCGGAATACCCATATTCACAGAAAAAGGCATAGAGCGCAACACGCTGCCATCTCCCCCTAAAACGATCATGATATCCGGTTTTGAAAAGTCATTAGTGTATTCTTCTTCTGTGGACACACAAAATACTGACTCAATGGAATGATTTTTGAGAATTTGTTTCAGTTTCTCGGTTTTTTCCTTTATCCCCTCTTTATGAGGATTGTAAAGAAACCCCGCCTTTTTGATCATCTCAATCTGATTCCTAAATCAAAAAGTGTTTGAATCAAAAAGGCATCCAAAAAGATCATGATTAAAATGGCAATATATGGGGTGAAGTCAATCTGCCCGATTGGTTTAATTACCCTCCTCAACGGATTCAACACCAAATTCGCCAAAGATGAAATCACCTGCCTGAACGGACTGTACCGCATCTGAGGTAAAAAACTCAAGACCGCATCAATAATCAGCACAAACATATACCCGTACAATACCACTTGTAAAACCTTCGCAATGCCTATCAATAAATTACCCAAAATAAACATCTATCTCCTCCGCTAATAATAAATCTCATGTAGGGGAGCACCTGCGTGTGCTCCCGTTTATTCAGCTTTCTTTGAATATAAAAAAAGTTGGTTATTTGTTTTAGTGAAAAATACGTTATAGTATCGCGGGCGGACACACAGGTCCGCCCCTACACCACCGTTACAACAACCTTTTGTGCATCCTCACACGTCATCGTCATGGAAAAACCCCGTATTCTAATACGCATCAAATCATCCGAAGGGGCATTCTCCTCAACTTCCAGTGTCATTCCCGGTAAAATCCCCATGGAGATCAACTTGTCCTTATCCTCTTTGAGACCTCCAAGCTTTCTCACCGTCACTTGCGAATCCGATGGCACCTCACACAAACGCTTCCCCTTGACGGGCCCCTTTTCAGCAAGATAATCATGAAACGCCTTTTTTATGGACGGATTTTCATGGAAAAATTCTGACA
>CAYOFT010000231.1:0-2914 GCA_964403295.1 uncultured Thermotogaceae bacterium
AGAGGAGTATGAATCAATCTTGAGGATTAAAGGGATTATTTAATTCTGCAGTCAGAGTAATATTTTCTTGAGTGTTTTTTTTAAGATTCAGGGAAGATCTGTTTTCGATTTTCGAGTCTGTAACGTTTAACGGATAAATTGAAAATCTCACTGTGATGCATTCATCTATCCAAAATGACCGTTGTAATCACCAACCCTGAAAAACTAATCATTATCAAAAAAACTATGTGTTTGAGCCTTATCCAGCAGAAAACCAAACAAAGCCCTACCGATTGGGATTGTGAATGCTCATGTCAATCACTGAACTACCTGATCAATCTTTCTCTTCTTGCATCGTCATAATACCAAGTACACACATATCCGTACCATTGTGAGAGATTCAGCCGTTTACAAAAGTCCGCAATCTTGTCATACGCTCGATCTGAAAACCTGTTTTCCAAGACCTCTTTTACTTCAAAGTTCCAGTTTGTTGTCGAATATCTTGCATATTCCCTGAAATAAATGTTCAACAGTTCAACTTCCGTTGTTTCTTGAAGGGAAGCATACAAATCTACTAGTCTGGAAATCTTCTCGCTCCCAACCGTTTCAAGAAGAATGTTGAACAGATCATTTCTTGCTTTGTAATAGGGATGATTTGGTTCAAAATAAATGTTGATGAATCGCTTTAAACGATAATCCGAACCTATATAATTGATGAGTTTTTCGGCGTCTTCTGCAAACGAAAACAATTTTGAATAGTCGATGGTATCATCCGGAACTTGAACGAAGATTCCCCTGAGAAAGGTTATTTTTCTTTCAAAGGGTGTCTGTCTTCTCAACTTCTCTTCATTCAGGACAAACCGCTGATTTTCTTTTTCACACAGAAGAACAACATTAACCTCACGAGGATGATCAAATGACACATAACCAAGGGGGCTGTCCCTGTGGATTACTTTTGGGAGAACATTCGCCAAAAACGCAACTTGACAAGAAAGGTCAGCCATTGTCCGGTGGGCAGCAGAAACGAATCAATCTGGCCAGGGCATTTTATCACGATTCGGATGTTCTGATTCTGGATGAGCCAACGGCTTCTCTGGATAAGGAAACAAAATCAAAGGTGCTTGAAGCGATTAAACGGGAAAAGGAAAAGAGAGCAGTGATTCTTATCACACATGACAGAGAAACGTATGAAATTTGCGATAGGATGCTATAAAGAGTTGTCATCATCCATCAAGGAAATTTGGAGGGATTCCCTGATCATGGACGAGCCCAACAACCATCTGGATAAGAAGGCAAAGGATTCATTAAAAAAGCCCTTAAACGATTCCCGGGAAGCTTGAATCTGGTGTCACATGAAAAACATTCATCAGATTACTCTTATCCAAAAGGATCGCTTTTTCTTTATAAACATTGGGATTGACAAATCCATTTTTGCTGATAAAAACCGGGATGATTTCTTTACGTGTTTTTAGATAACTGCAATTTTCTATAAATTGGTTGAATTGACGATCATCGACCCTTTTCTCTCTCCACTTACATTCGATAACCAATAATTGACTTTGCTTTTCACCGATGATGTCTATTTCATAACTGTTCCCCTTTTGATTGGGCACTTTTCCCCAGGTTTTCCCGATTCTATCCGGCAAAAATGGAATGAGATTTTGATCATAGAGCAGTGGCAAAGATTCTCTTACAATATCTTCAAATACATAGCCTACTCTTGCCATTAAGTTTTCTTTGGTAAAAAGAAAAGCGCTTTCCGGGTTAAATTCAACCTGGTCATAATTTGAATAAATAAAACGAAACCAAAAAGCGAGAAAATGGTCTTTTATCCTGTATCTTTTGCCTCTGTTGGTTGTGGAAAAAAAGTCTTGAACGGGTTCAAGAATATCGTAATAATTCACCAATTCACTGACATATTTTGCCGCTGTATTGGTTTTTAAACCGGATTTATGAGTTATCTCAGCCATCTCCATTTCTTTATCCGATATGGATTTCAACACTGAAAAATATCCCGGATGTTGTGAACCAAATTCACCGATCAGAAGATTTTTCCCTTCTTCTTTCAAAGGGGCAAAGTCAGAAAAAAACATGTGATTCAAGTCATCTTCAATGCTGTTTTTGTTTTTAAGGCGCCAAAGATAATGGGGAATCCCACCCAACACGGAATACCAAATCACCGCTTCTTCAAAAGAATAGCCAAAAGTTTTTAACATATCATAGGTACTCATAAATGAAAATGGTTTTAATTGTATTCGATAATCACTTCTTCCAAACAGGGGTTCTTTGGAATCTTCAAATATCCTTTTCATCATTCCCACATAAGAACCGCAAAAGATGATCATGGTATTTGTGTCCGCTTCATCCCAAACTTTCTGAAAAACCGAAAAAACTGACTGATCAATTTTTGCGAAATTTTGAAATTCATCAAAAATGATGATCTTCTTTTTCTCCACTAAGTTTTTGAAAAACTCTTCCCAGGAATCGTACACGCCGTTAATAAGCTTCCTGGAAAAATCTTTTAGAAGTGTTTCTGTTGATCGTGTGTCCACAAAAAAATATTCCGCATCCGGAAAGGCCTGTTTTAAAAGGGATGTTTTTCCCACACGTCTTCTTCCATATAAAACCAACATCTTCTTTTCATTCAACTGTTTTTGAGATTCTAAAAAGGTTAGCTCTTTTTTTCTGTTAAAAAAACGCATTGAATATCACCTGCTTACTATACAGTAAGTTACTAAATAGTATACCATATCCAATGCCGTTGATCAAAAATCCATTTCAAGAGATTAAAAAAATGCCTAAGCATCGCATTTTAAAAGACAAAAAGGATGATTAAATTGTGGTAGAATAATTTATTCTGGTATTATTAACCAAGGGGGCTGTCTCCGTGGTTTAATACCGAAAGCATGAAAAGGAATTTTATCAAAGGAAAGTA
>CAYOFT010000232.1:0-2877 GCA_964403295.1 uncultured Thermotogaceae bacterium
CTTGTCGAAAAAGTGTTTCAGCCACTGTATCGTTACCCTCTTCAAGGGCGTTTTCTCCTCTAACTAATAAATTTGGAATGTTAATTTGAGGTTCTTCTTCCTCCGTCAACTGTGTACAAGATATCATTCCCAACGTTAATACCAATAAAAGAACAATCAAGAATATTTTCATAAATAAAACACCTCCTGGTTTTTATGAATCTATTACTTCAATAATGTGGAGGTGTCGCGTCAAAAAAATTCTTAATTTTTCAAAAATAAAAGTTTTCGCTCGAAGATGTCCTTTATCTTTTCCACCACAAGACAATTCGTTTGGCTTAAAACCTTATAACTCTGATGACCTCCAGCAAACAAAATACTTTTTATTCCCATTTTAGTGGCTACTTCATAGTCGTGGAGGGTATCGCCGATAAGCACGATTTCATCGGGAGACAAGTGGTGCTGTTGGATAAATCCCAAGCCGATTTCAATTTTTCCTTTGGCATAAATATCATCAAGACCCAGAATGTGGTCCATGTATTTTGCCAGCCCAAATTTTTCCAGCAATCTTCTGAGCTGTTTCGTACTACTGGCACTTAAAACCCCTTGCTTTATGCCCAATTTGTGAACTTTTTCAAGGTTTTCAATGGTATCATCAAAGATCTTTAAGTCTTTCTCCATTTTATAGTATCCGTTCATCCATTCATGCGCGATGGGTTCAAACTCCTCATCGGATTCAATAATTCCCACGTTTTTATAATACTCAATGACGGGAAAAGTGAATACTTCTCGATAAGTTTTCAGAGTTATGATGGGTTTGTTGTATTTTCTCAGTAGGTTATTCATATTTAGCAAACAGGCGTCAACATCGTTGATCAGTGTGCCATTGAAATCCCAGAGGACGTATTGTATCATAGCTTACTCACTGTCCTTTATAAACAAAACCATGAGCTCGTGATCATAAAACTTACAGTTGTATCGCATGGCTTGTCTATCGATACCATATGTTTTAAATCCAAAAGAGTCATACATCGACTTTGCCGTTTTATTCGAGCTAACCACTGTCAGATAAATCTGCTGAACGGTTTTTCTCTCATGTGCGCTTTGTATGGTCCTTTCTATAAGTGCTTTTCCTATACCTTTACTCCTAAAGTCAGGTTCTACGTACATGGAAAAAAGTTCAGCTCTGTGGTTCATCTTTTTTCGGGGTTGAAAACTGATGTTACATATGCCTGCCAATTGCTTCTCTTCAAAAGCACCAAATGTATAGCTGTTGGGCTTGGTTATCCTTTTAGTGAATCGTTCTACTTCAAAGGCCGCTTCCTCTTCATAACTTGATCCAAAAGATTCCGGGCTGTTCTTTAAAGCATTCAATCTGATCGTTCTGTAGACTTGTGTATCTTGCTCCTTCAACACTCTGATGTTCAAATCATCACCTCGGAAGATATTTTATCCTATTATACATGTTATGGTTCCACTGCAAAAGGCCAATCCAGCTTGAAGGCACTTTTCATCAACCAGTACCCCCATATTGTCCAGTTGTTAAAGTGTCCGCCTGTGAAAAGGCCTGAAATAATTTGTGCCGTTGTTATGTTCTTTGGTTGATGTCCTGTTCCATCTCTTTTCGCTCATTTTGTATGACGATCTCGGCCAAACCCTCCGACATACCAAGTCCCACAGCGGTTTTTGTTTTCCATATGATTTTCAGACCCAATTGATTGCAGTAATAGTCAATGCCAGCTTCCAAGTCGGGAACGTATAGTTGGAGACAGTCGATGTTTTGAAAAAGGGGTTTCATGTTATCTCACGATCCTTAAACAGGCAAATGAGAGCTGCTCTTGGAAACCCTCGTCTGTATAGAGTGTTTTTGCGTTGATATTTTGGGTGTCTACTGAAAGCCCAACTTTGGAATAGCCCTTTTCTTTAGCGGTTAACAGTCCCGCACGGAGAAGGTTCCGCCCCAGCTGTTGATGCCTGTATTCAACTTTTACAGCGACAGGCCCGATCTCACCCATACTGTTTCCATCATCATCTTCTGTCTCCGACAGGCAGATGATCCCCACCGGGTGATCCCGATCATACAGAATTTTCATACCGCCATCGACATAATCCCTACCGTTAATGAATTTGGTGAGTTCTTCCACGGATAAAGGTGTGTCATTTCCCGTCAAACCGGCAAAGGCGTTGTTCCTTATCTCCAACCAGGTTTTTTCGTCTTTTCCAATAGTGAAATGTTTCAATTGCATGTTTTCAGGAAATGTATATGGTTTTAAATTATCTGTCGTTCTTTCCATGTAAAGGGCATAACGCTCCAATTGAAAATCAAGTGTTTCAAAGAACTTAAACGTTTCTTTTTCGTTTAAGGGAAGAAAGAGAAAGGCGTGATCCAGTTTTGCCTTTTCAAGTTCTTCTTTTACGAAAATTGCGAGTGTTTGATAAGCCTGATTCCAATCTGGATTGCTTTTCATGCAGTGAAACAGCCTTAGTCTTGTGCGATTACCACGCAAGAAATAACTGTGATAGATCAAAGACGCCGCACCCAGGATTTCTTGCTCTTCATTATCAACAATGAGCATGGTGGGATTTTTATCTCCCAAGACGAATCGTTCCATGTCTGTTTTGGATGTAAAAGATTCATCGTGTTCTTTACCATGTTGGATAGCATAGTCTTTAAATTTCTCAAACCAATCTTCATTTAGGATGAGATTTTTCACCTTTTCACCTCATAGATAGTATTAGGAGGGCTTTTGAGAATTATATCACACAACCAGGGTCTGCTGGAAAACAAAAAACCTATTCCCAATTAAAAAAATGATACATTTATGATGGTTTTTGGAATACAATGTATAAAACTATGAATTTTGATTTTTAGAAGTAAGCAAATACAATTCTTTTCCG
>CAYOFT010000233.1:0-2863 GCA_964403295.1 uncultured Thermotogaceae bacterium
TTGACGATTTCTGCTAGTTCATCCAATTCGATGTTGAGCTCTTTTGCCAGTCTGGCCTGTGCATCCTTTTCTTTCGGTACAAATTCATGGAGAGGCGGATCAATAAATCGGATGGTAACGGTTAGTCCGTCCATGGCTTTGAGTATACCGTAGAAATCTTCCTGCTGTATGGGTTCCAGCTCGTTTAAGGCCTTCTGTCTGTCTTCCAGTTTTCTGGAAACAATCATCCTTCTAACGATGGGGAGCCTGTCTTCTTCGAAGAACATGTGCTCTGTTCGACAGAGTCCGATTCCAGTCGCCCCAAACTGTTTGGCCACCGCTGCATCTTTCGGAGTATCGGCATTGGTTCTGACACCCAGTCTCTGGAATTCTCCAGCCCAATCAAGGATCTTGGCAACAGGCCCTTCCAGACCGTCTGGTTTAACTGTCTTGATGTTTCCAAGCATTAATTCTCCAGTTGTTCCATCGATGGAGATCCATTCTCCTTCTTTGACAATTCTTCCGGAAACTTTAAACTGCTTTTTCTCTTCACTGACATCAAGTGATTCGGCACCACAAACTGCCGGTTCTCCCATACCTCTGGCAACAACGGCTGCGTGAGAAGTCATTCCGCCTCTTGCTGTGAGAACACCTTCAGCAGCGGCCATTCCACCGATATCTTCAGGTGAGGTTTCCAGTCTAACAAGAATGACTTTTTCTCCTCTTTCCACCCATTCTTCGGCAGTCTTTGAATGGAATACCGCTTTACCGGTTGCGGCTCCCGGGGATGCGGGAAGGGCTTTAGTCAGGACTTCAGCCTTTGCTTTTTCTTCAGGAATGAAGAAAGGATGAAGCATTCTTTCCACTTGCTCCGGGGTTACTCTTGTTACTGCTGTCTTTTTATCGATCATTCCCTCTTCAACCATGTCAACGGCAACCTGAACAGATGCTGCTGCTGTTCTTTTTGCATTTCTGGTTTGAAGAAGATAAAGTTTTCCTTTTTCAATGGTGAATTCAACATCCTGCATGTCTTTGTAATGTCTTTCGAGTTTGTCAAAGACTTTTACAAGTTCATCGTAAACAGAGGGCCATTCGGTTTTCATCTCAGCTAAATCTTTAGGGGTTCTGATTCCTGCTACAACATCTTCTCCCTGTGCGTTTATTAGGTATTCACCGTAATACTTTTTTTCTCCGTTTGAGGGGTTTCTGGTAAAAGCAACTCCGGTTCCGCTGTCATTACCCATGTTTCCGTAAGCCATCGCAACAACATTGACAGCTGTTCCAAGCAATGTTCCCTCTCCAATACCGTTTAACTGTCGGTATTTAATCGCTCTTGGATTCATCCAACTGCCAAACACGGCGTTGATGGAAGCCCAAAGTTGTTCATGGGGATCTTGCGGGAATGCCTTTCCCTCTTCTTTATAGACCTTTTTATACAGTTCGATAACCCGTTTCAGGTCCTCTGTATCCAATTCCGTATCCAATTTGACGCCTTTTTCTTCTTTAACGGTATCCAATGCCTGTTCAAATTTTGCATGGGGAAGTTCCAATGCCACGTCTCCAAACATTTGCATGAATCTTCTGTAGGAGTCATAAGCAAATCTTGGATTTCCGGATTTTTCTGCCATTGCTTCAACCGTTTCATCGTTTAATCCCAAGTTCAAAATAGTATCCATCATACCGGGCATGGATACGGCTGCTCCTGATCTTACCGATACGAGTAAGGGATCGTGTTTGTCTCCAAATTTCTTTCCCGTATCCTTTTCAAGCAATTCCATAGCCTCTTTAACCTGTTCATCTATTTCTTCAGGATATTTTTCGCCATGGTCAAAATAATACTTACATACCTCTGTTGAAATCGTATATCCCGGTGGTACGGGAATACCAATGTTGATCATTTCGGCAAGGTTGGCACCTTTTCCGCCGAGGATCTCTTTCATCTGAGATCCGCCTTCAGATTTACTTTTTCCAAAGTAATAAACCCATTTCTTGGCCATCTGATGTGTTCCCTCCTTGTTAATCAAAAATTTATATACTGCTGATTACAATCACGTTGAAGTTTGACACTGCAAACATTTTTCATCGTATTATACCATAGACGTTTTACATTGTAATTTTTTTCACATTGCAAAAAATTTCAAAAAAGACAGTCCTTACGGACTGTCTCAATTCTTTTGTTTATCTATCTTTAGTGGGGGGAGTTAATTCTTAAAGCCTACATGATCAATGAAAAATTCTTGTCCTCCTATTTCAATAGCATTGATTGTTCCATCCAGTAGAATGATTCCTTGAACGCCTCCGGAAACAACTGCTTCTACAACATAAATATCCACACCACCCAGATTTGTCTTGTCCATCACCATGACATCCTCCTCATTTCTCATGGCACCATTTATCATCAGATTCATATTGCCTCCGTAAAGTCCATAGAAAAGGATTACTGTTTGTGGTGAATAAGGAAAATCAAAACTAACACGAATGTTGTTTAACCAAATATCTTGTCCTCCACCACCTGCTTTTTGATTATTCATGGCTTTAATATATCCCGCAGTGGTCACTATGCTATTTGACCACTGAAATGAAGTTGCAGTCATTTTTGTGCCTGTTTCAAAAAAGAATTGGCTTGTTGAAAACTGAATACCCAAGGGAAGCCCTTCAAAATCAATAAACTGAAACGGATTAGCCAAATTTGCCAATTCCTGATCAATCCTATCAGATGAGTTTATAACCGGTTCAGTTTCAAATTGAACCTCTACGGACATGCAACTTGCAAAAAAGAACGATAATACAATTAAACCAAATAATATTCCCAGATATTCTTTCAAACTCTTTTTCATTTTCAACACCTTCCTTTTTTATTGTTTTCTGAATATAGTACATTCTT
>CAYOFT010000234.1:0-2828 GCA_964403295.1 uncultured Thermotogaceae bacterium
AATCAAATCTTCAAAACTGTTTTAAAGGCAACTTTCAAGCTCATGGCCTCTTCTTCGGTTATTTTCGTTTTATTTGCATAATCATGTTTATCAATAAATTGTCGGAGTTTGCCGGTAAGATGCTCAAGCTTCTCCATTTGAATTTTTTTCAATGAAGCCATAAAAGTCTTATCTTTTTTCTTTAAGGCTATTTTATTTAGAAATTCAAAATGATCGAAGCAAATGATGGATTCAGAATTTTCAAATGCTTTCATTCCCTCGAGAGTTTTGAAAACATTGTATGCAGATAGAGTGATTCGTTCCGGCAGTGTTTCCAGGTAGGAACAAAAATAGCAGTCCGGATTCTTCTGGCGTTTTCTTAATAAAGAATTATTTTCTATTTCTTCACTTTGGCTTTTAATCATGTCCCAAAAAATGATAGCTGGGCCCAATCCCGCTACGGTTAAATCCTCTTTAACCGATTGGTTAAACATTTCATAATGCTTTCTGCAGATTCGAGAAAAACGAATGTCCTTTCGGAATTGTCTTTTGGTAACGCTTTCATATAACAATACTTTCATAGAACGTTTGACACGTTCTTCTTCAAGAGAGCATAATGGACATCCGTTGATGTCGCTTTTTAAAAGGTCAAAAAAATCATGTTCTGATTGAGAAAATGCCATACATCACCTCTATGTATTTTAACACATTAATTGGTCTCTTTATTCTTAATGCCATGAAAAAGAACTCCAAAGAAAGTATGTGGTATATAAAATAAATCTAATATAATAAAGTAACAAATATACCAATATAAATCTATCAAATATAAAAAGAAGCAATGTATTTGCGTGAAACAATTTATACAGTTTACAAAGAAAGTTGTGATTACTTTGTTAACAGATGTTATAATACCAGGAAAAAGGGCTGTTTAAGGATTATCTGATTGAACCGCTAACTGGTATATACCAGAAACCTAAGAAAATCGGCAATTTAAATACCTAAAAGTGGATAATTAGCAATAATCACTATTAAATGGCTGTAATTGGATTTGAAATTATCTGTAAAACAATATAGAATAAAAGTGGTGGTATATACCAGATACCGCTACGGAATGGAGGTATTATGCATAGTGCTTATTATCTGTTGCCGAAGTATCATCAAATCAAAGAGATGATCATAGAAAAAATTGAAAAGAAAGAATATACAACGGGAGATAAGTTACCATCAGAAAGAGAAATCAGCGATCTTTATTCCGTTAGCAGAATGACGGCCAGAAAGGCATTACTTGAGGTAATAAACGATGGGCATGCTTATTCGGAACCGGGAAGGGGAACTTTTGTGAAGGAAAGAACTGTAGATAATTACCTAACAAGATTGGAAGGTTTTTCCTACATGGTCAAGAGAAGTTCCGGTAAGGTTACTTTATCAAGAGAAATCGAAAAAAAAGTTGTTGAAGCAGACAGTATTTTAGCCGAAAAACTTAAGGTTCCTATTGGAACTCAGATAAACAAGATAGCAAGAAGCAGGATAGTTGATAAGGAACCCATTGCATTTGAGTATTCATTTACCAAGGTGTCCGTTTTTCCTGGATTAATCGACATCGATTTCAGTCAAAATTCTCTTTTTGAAATAATGACAAAACAATACCATGTTGACATTGTTCACGCAAAGCAAACACTTGAAATTATTTATTCAGATAAGGATGTATCACGGATTTTACAAGTACCAAGAAAAACAGCTTTATTCCTTTTCAAAGATGTGAGTGACGATGTTAGGGGTATACCGGTAGAATTTTGTGTAAGATATGTGCGCGCGGATAAGTGTCATTTTCATAATGAAATCACGACTATAAAATAAGTGTAATAAGCACAAACAGAAAATTAATAAGCAACAACCAAGAGAGTTTCAAAGAACATAGATGTAATTAATTTTGTGTATTCCTTTGTGTTATTAATTTAAAGCATTTTTATTTGACTAAAGGGGCGAGATATGTTGAAAGTCATTGGAATAGGAGACAATGTTGTTGACAAGTATATTCATCAGAAAGTGATGTACCCGGGTGGTAACGCTCTCAACTTTACCGTCTTTGCAAAAAAGCTGTCTATCGATGCAGCCTATATTGGGATATTCGGTGATGATGCAGCTGCTGATCATATCAAAAAGGTTTTGGACGAAATCGGTATTGATTATTCTCACAGTGTTTCTTACCCTGGAGAGAATGGATTTGCAAGAGTCAGTCTTGAAGACGGGGAAAGAGTTTTTTTGCCTGGTAACGGTGGGGGTGTCAGTAAAGATCATCCTATGAATTTTGATGATGAGGTACTGGCATACATCAAAGATTTTGATATCATTCACACCAGCTGTTATAGTTATATCGAACCCCATTTGAAAACACTTTCAACAACCCGGGTCCCCATATCTTTCGATTTTTCTGACAAGTTATCTGATGAATATTTATCTGAAGTATCAAAACATATCAATTTTGGATTCCTGTCTTGTGGTGATATGCCTATAGAACAAGTAAAAGAAAAACTCGTGACAGCCGTTCAGGCAGGATGTGATTTTGCCGTTGCCAGCAGAGGAGACAAAGGTTCTTTATTTTATAACGGTGAAATCTACGTTGAACAAGAGGCCTTTTTCGTTAAACCCATTGATACCATGGGGGCCGGAGATTCACTTATCACCGGGTTTTTGATTGATTTACTGAAAAAGAATGCCTTATTCACAACAGATGAAAAATCGATCAAAGAATCGTTGGTGTTTGGTGCGAAAAAGGCATCGGAGACATGTAGGGTAAACGGAACATTTGGGTATGGAAAAGATTTTTAATCCCCCTTGTTGAAGCGGGG
>CAYOFT010000235.1:0-2826 GCA_964403295.1 uncultured Thermotogaceae bacterium
CTTTAAGATGTCCTACTGCATCACGGGCAAAAAAACGGGCAATGGCACCTTTGGGAATTTCGGAGTCCAAATAGGTTAATACGGTATTGGCATAGTCTTTGGCCGTTTTTGGGAGCTCGGCATGCAAACCAGCTATTTTATCCTCGTAATATTCCTCAATTTCCGTTATGGCGTCACTGGCATAAAGGGCAACATCGGGATGGGGATCAGAGCGTGCCAGTTTTAAAAGCTTAATGTGTTCTTTAATCTGCTTATTTTCACTGGCGTCTAGGATTCTTGATTTTAAATCTAACACACTTTTCTTTTTTATATTTGAGTCTTCAGTGTTAAACAAGAGAAATTTTAAGGGAACGGTATCGAATTTTTCCTTGAGAAATTTGTTCACCCCTCTTTTTCTTGAAAGGAAATCCCCCATAAAAAAGGGATCGGGTATCTCGCTGTCATCTTTTCTGTGTGCAAAATACGGCAGTAAAAACAGCAGTGAAAAGGGATATAGGATCAGCAGAAAAAAAACTTCAAAGAGAAAAACACGCCAGTTATTTTCAAAAAGGACAATGGCAAGGATCAAAGTAATGACAATGGCGATCAGGGTAAACAAAAGAAATCGTGGATAATCCACTTGTTTCATCAGAAAAAAATAAGGATTCAAAAGCCCACCTAGAATAAAAATCACAATTGAAATGATCCATATAAGAAGTAACAGACTATTTTTCAAACGATTCCATCCCCTTCACATAGGATTGGAACTGGGGTATTTTTTCATTGAGCCTGCTGTAAACGGATTCACGTCCGTCTTTTGTGGTGTTTGTTAAAATCAAAACATAGTTATGGATCCCATCCGTCATCCCCTTAAAGAGGTAATCAAAACTTCTGATCATCCCCATGGTATCTTCTCCGATATCGGTTTTACTTTCAATTGACAGTCGCTGGAAGGGGATACCGTATTTTTCAAACCGTTCTTTTTCAATGTCAAGGATTCTTTTTTGCGTATCCATCTTCCATGTGCCATCGGGGTTGATGTTTTCCCTTTCATATTCACGTTCATAGTTCCAGGCATTTCTCAGATTGACTTCCAGCCATCTGGAAACCAGCCGTATGTATTGAAAGTTGTTCTCGTTCAGTTTTTCGTACTCAATGGCCTCGACAACGATATACCCGTAAATGGTGTCATCCAACTCATTATTGATACGGCACACGATCCAGGGCTCCATTTGAGTAATGTGTTCGATGATTTCGTCGTTGATGACGGCCAAGCCATTCTTAGAAGCTTCTTGGAACATGACAGATGATTCTGTTTTTAAGGAGTTGGGGAGCAGGGAATCCCCTTTGAAGAGTAATTTTCTAATATAGGCGTTATCTTTGGAAGCAAAATAGAGAGAGAGTCCCTTGGCTTCAGTTAACTCAGTCAAAAGAGCGATGGCATTACTGATGATTTTTTCGGAATCAATTTCGGAAAAGTCATTCAACCTGTGCATGATATAGCCCATGCTTTCGGTTTCAAAATACAAGCGTTTTGTTATTTCGTTTCCGATATCGTTCAGATTCACATTCTCCTCTTTTAAATCTGCAATTTCTTCATCCCTTAATTGGATGGCATGATCCCGGTTTTTAATCTTTTCATCCAAAATATCTCTTATCAATCCAATCACAACGGCCATCAACAAAATGCTGATTCCCTTCCAGATGTTCTCGAGCTGAATCAACCAGTCCGGGCTGTTGATAAAAAAGACATTCAATAGCATCATGCCCGCTGCCAGTAAAAATCCCCATATTGTTCCGTAAAAACCTGAGAAAATGGCGGAAACAAACAAATAAGGTGTGGGATTAATTGAAAGTCCCTCCCCGTTTAAAAGGGCTATATCAAAAATGAAGACAATGATTAATACAACTACGGCTTCAACGAGTGTTATCCAATTTCTCTTATGCATGGCACATCCTTTTACTCAGTCGTTTATTCTTATTGTAATGATTCAAAAAAGAAAATGTCCATCTTGTGGTTTTCCATTTCAATCACGTAGAGATCCTGCTGGATATAATACCATATTAGCCTTCCACCGATAATGTTTTTAAGCTTTTTTGTTGTATCAAGGTAAAAGTATTTGTTTTCTGTAACGGATGGGTTGAGATAAACAGATATTTTATCACGATGTTTTTGATAACGAATGGGCATTGTCAGGTATTCTTTCATTATTTTTGAATGTTCGGCAGCGTGATGATTTTGCATCCAGGGGTAAACGGTCTGTATTTCAGAGTAGAAATTTTCCATAATAGAGAGCATATCCTTCCATGGTTTTCCCTCAGGGTTTCTGTCGTATGCAAACGCATCGTCGGGATGGATAAAGTGTTCAAATCCACCATAGTTAGAGATTGAATTCACCGAATTGGAAATAATCCTTGACTTTGGATAATAGCCGTATGTGGAACGTGGCATAATCAAAACATCTTGGTTGATGATTTGGTATTCACTGAAAGGATCGTATGATTCGTACGTCGTTCCAATGTTCTTAACGGTTGGGATGGCATTTAAAAGATTTTCAACCCCAAATTCATCGATGATGTTGTTCGGGGCCACATAACTTTCGATGATTAATTCCCTTCCCAGCACCTGATTTAAAAACATCTGTGACCGTTGAAGGCTTTCAATGACCAGTTGAGGGTCTTCCCAATTTTCTTCAATGAGATGGATGTGATTGTAGCCATGAAAACCGATTTCGTATTGGGGGCGTTCGATAGTTTGAAGCATGTTGATCCCCCGTTGTTTTAAATCGTTATTTAAATCCTGAAACTGAAAAGGATAGGAATCGACGGCATTGTAGTTTAATACCG
>CAYOFT010000236.1:0-2804 GCA_964403295.1 uncultured Thermotogaceae bacterium
AACAAATGGAATTTTTATTCAGGGCATTTGGTCCTCCTGATGCCACTGCTGCACCACAAACAACAGAGGGTGCTGCTGATGGTTCAGCCGGCATAGCCGGTGGAGGTGCCATGGGAATGATCATATGGATCGTTATTTTATTTGCCATGTTTTATTTTTTGATCATTATGCCACAGAGGAAAAAGGACAAAGAGTTTAAGTCGATGATGGGAAAGCTTAAAGTCGGAGACAAGGTTGTCACCATCGGAGGTATAATCGGTAAGGTTGTATCGATGGAAGAAACCACATTGGAGATAAAGACTGGTGATACAAAAATGGAAGTTTCCAAAAAGTCTATTTCTACCATTTTGGGTAAATCAAACAAAGATCCAAATAAAGCTGTAGAAAGATGAAAAATTGTTATATATAAGATTAATGGAAGGAAAGTGAGGGGAACATTTTGAGAGCAGACAGAATCAGACTCATTTTTGTCATCATTGTACTTTTAGCTGCATTGATCGGTCTTTTCTGGCCGACTCCGGGAAAAGAATACAGTTCTTTCTTTGACAGGATGTTCGGTAATATCAGGCTGGGTTTGGATATAAAAGGCGGATCAAGACTCGATTACGCAATTAAATTGAATGAAGATTCTGATAAAACAATCTCTGAAGTAGCAGATCAAGTTGTGGTTGTTGTCAGACAAAGATTGGATAGCGCTAATTATACCGAAGCAACGGTTCAAAAAGTCGGTAGTGGCGCTGACACAAGGTTAAGAGTTGAAATTCCTGGGGTGGAAGATCCCGCAGTGGCTGAACGCCTTGTTGGTAAAAAGGGAAAACTATATTTTGGCGAAATTCTTGAATCTCAGGAATCAGATACAAAACCAGCAAAGAAAGTTGGTATAAACTATATTGACACGCAATGGCTAAAATATAAGGATCCAGTTAACAACACAACCCTTTGGTATCTGGTTAGAGATTACGTGAAAATTGGAGCACAGAAATATTATCTGGACGGATCTTCTGTAAGAAATGCAGTAGCTGCTGCAGATACACAAAGAGGTGGATTTAAAATCCAGTTGACCTTTGATAACGAAGGTGCAGATCTTTTTGGAAGAATCACATCCAATTTTGTTGGAGAACAACTTCCAATCGTTCTTGATGATATTGTTCTTGTTGCACCGGTTGTTCAAACCCCTATTCGTGATGGACAAGCTGAAATTTCAGGAAGCTTTACAGCTCAGGAATCAATGGAACTTGCCGCTCTCATCAAAAGTGGAAACCTTCCTGCCGAGCTTGAAAAACTTCAGGAAAGAACACTTGGACCCACTCTTGGAAAAGATATCATTCGAGCCAGTTTAATCGCCGGTTTGTTTGGACTGGGAATTGTACTGGTATATATGATTGTCATTTACGGTTTATTCGGTATCGTTGCTGATATTGCCCTTTTATTCAACTCCGTCCTTTTGTTTGGTGTTATGGCAGGGGGTAACTTCATTCTTACCTTACCCGGTATTGCAGGTATTATTTTGACAATCGGTACAACCGTTGATGGAAATATTATCGTCCTTGAAAGAATCAAAGAAGAAATGAAAATGGGGAAAACTCCTTTAAACGCTATTGCTGGAGGATTTTCGAAATCATTCTCTACTATTCTTGATGCAAACATCACCACAGTGTTAGCAGCCATTGTACTTTATTATCTTGGTACAGGAACCATTAAGGGTTTTGCCACAACATTAATCATTGGTATTCTTGGCAGTATGTTTACTACATTGGTTGTGTCCCGTGTAATTTTGGATGCAATGTCCGGATCTATAGATAATAAATGGCATAAACCCGAAGTTGAGGCAGGTGATAAAGTATGAGAAGGGAATTAGATTTTACAAGCAAGAGAAAAATGTTCTTGATCATCTCTGCTGTGCTTATTATCGTTTCGATTATCTCGATTTTTACCAAAGGATTTAATTTCGGAGTGGATTTTGCCGGTGGAACTGATATTGTATTCTCTTCAAAAGAGGATCTAACAGTAGCCCAAATTCGTGAAAAACTTACCGCTGTGGATGATGATTTTGAATTGGCCAGAATTTCCAAAATGACCGACATTCAATCTGATGAAGAAATCGCTTCAAGTTTTTCAGTCATCGTTCAGGATTTCTTTGATGCCGATCAAAAAGAAGCTTTCATTAACAATTTATCTGACCTTAAAGTCCAATCATTCAATGCAGTAAGCGGATTTGCCGCAGAAGAACTGAAAGAAAAATCAACATGGATTGCTATCATCGCATTGGCAATCATCTTGATATACATCACCATCCGATTTAAATTCTCATTTGGTCTTGGCGCGATTTTAGCTCTGGCTCATGATGCCATTATCACACTGGGACTTTATTCACTCTTTTCTATACCCTTCGATGTTTCTGTTATAGCAGCAATTTTGACATTACTGGGTTATTCTTTAAATGATACCATCGTTGTGTATGATAGAATCAGAGAAAACATGAAACGGTTTAGGAAAGATGATATTGAGAAAACAATCAACAACAGTATCAATCAAGTATTGGGTAGAACCATCAACACATCTTTGACCACATTTATCGTGGTTTTCACCATGTTGTTGTTTGGGGGATCTGGTTTACAGCCCTTCGCCTTTGGTATGACAGTTGGTGTAGTTGTTGGAACATACTCTTCAATATACATCGCCAGCCCCATACTGATTGGAATGTTGAGTAAAAAAAAGAGATAAAAGAATCATATTAAAATAATCTAAAGGCTTCTCTTTCTTGAGAAGCCTTTTTTAATACGAGGTGAATGATCATGATGTAC
>CAYOFT010000237.1:0-2755 GCA_964403295.1 uncultured Thermotogaceae bacterium
CTTTGAAGATATGATCATGGCTGCTGATGCAGGACTGATTCCTATACATGAGGAGATTGTATCAGTTGGAGGTACCGGCAGAGGACTGGACACTGCTATGGTTGTTAAGACAGTTCATGCCGGAGAGTTTTTTAATACAGCTGTAAAAAGAATAATTTGTTTTCCTTTGGAATGAATTGTTATGAAAAAGGGCGACAAATAGTCGCCCTTTGATTTTCAAATAAGGTTAAAATTCTCCTTTATCAATTTTTTTCTTCACTGATTTTGCTGCTTCCATTAGAATTAAAAATTCCTCCCATGCAAAATCCCAATCATTGCTTTCCACAACGGTTTCTATGGCCTGATAAAACTCCTTCTGAATTCTGTTTAAAAGGACCTGCTGATCATATGGTAAATTAATGAGGTTGGCAAAGGCGGTTGAAAAATTTGTCAATTTGTTGTCTCTATCTTCAAAAACAGATTCCCAATCTGTAGCCCATAAAACAAGTTTATTGAGGTATTCCTTAAAGCCATCTTCTAAAGTATCAATATCATCAAAATCAAGAGTATCCAGCCAATTAATAGTTTCCATGACTAATTCTGGATTTTTTTTGTATTTTTTAATTATCCTTACTTCCATTTCTTTTTTTCTTGCTCGTTCTCCCTTTTGTTCATAACGCATTTCAGCATACTTTGATTTAAAACCTAATCTTCTGTACAAAAATCTTGCAGGATTATCATATTCCACATGAAGTGCGATATTCCCGCTACAAAGTTCCACAACTTTATCCAGTAGTTTTCTTCCAAGGCCTTTTCCGCGATAATCCTTATGAACAGCTATATAAACGAGCATATGCTGAGCAATATATCCTTTCATCGCTGTATCATTTATTACAACACAACCAACCAGTTTGTCGTCGATATATCCTCCAACGACAAAACCTCCTTTTCCTTCTTCGTTGTCCATTGCATAATCTATGGACTGCTCAATCAGATCCTTATCATCACCATATTTTCCTAAATGTTTGTGCAGAAAATTTACATAGTCACATTTTTCAAAATCCATACTATGATAAAAGACTTTGATTTCCATGTTTATACACTCTCCTTTTATTTTTATCTTTATCAATTTTTCTCATTATTAGGCAAATATAAGTATATCATATCTGTTATAAAATGGCAAATATAAAAGAAAGAACGATCTAATTCTATTATACTGAGAATATACACTAATAATCAAGTATAATCGGAAATGCATTTAGGCCAGACTTCATTTGTTGGAGATTCCATTTTAGATTTGAGACTATTATCCAAGAGAAATCATATCTTTGCATAGATTTAATTAAAAAAGACTGCTGACTATTGACAAGAGACGCTGTTTATGATATAGTACCAAACGGAAACGCCGGGGTGGCGGAATTGGCAGACGCTACGGACTTAAAATCCGTTGATACTATGTATCGTGTGGGTTCGATTCCCACCCTCGGCACCATGAAAACGACTATAATACCCGATTTAAAATAGAACCATTATTCGTTGCGGGGTGGAGCAGGCTGGTAGCTCGTCGGGCTCATAACCCGAAGGTCACAGGTTCAAATCCTGTCCCCGCGACCATTTTTTTGTAAATTTGGCGGTGTAGCTCAGTTGGCTAGAGCATGCGGTTCATACCCGCAGAGTCGTCAGTTCAAATCTGACCGCCGCCACCAAAAACAACGATATCGTCAGTA
The DNA here is from genome assembly GCA_964403295.1 of uncultured Thermotogaceae bacterium. GTDB lineage: Bacteria > Thermotogota > Thermotogae > MWEM01 > MWEM01 > JASUTC01. The sequence continues at coordinate 1,707 of CAYOFT010000237.1, forward strand.
TGAAGCGGTGTCAAGAAAATAAGAAAGCCGGACAGAAGTAAATGTCCGGTTTTATTTTTGTACCAGTTCAAAATTTATTTTGTGTAGAACAAGTTAGCTTAAATTAAAGAACAGAAAAATTCTCATGAGAGAATAGTGTAAAAGGAAAGTGGGATTTACTCCAAAGCATATTTAACAGCAGCCTTCGCATGAATCGTGGTGGTATCAAAAACCGGTATAGGACTTCGTTCCTGTTTAATTAAAAGCGGGATTTCAGTGCATCCTAAAATAACACCCTCTGCACCATTTTTTTGTAGCTTACTGATAATATCAAGATATCGTTTTCGGCTTTCCTCTTTCAACACGCCTTTTACCAATTCTTTGTAAATAACGTCATGGATTTTTTGTCTGTCGTTTTCCTCAGGGATCACTGTTTTGATGTCATATTTTTCCTTTAAAACCCTTTTATAGAAATCACCTTCCATGGTGAATTTGGTTCCCAAAAGACCGATAGTTTCCAATCCGGCTTTTTTTATCGCATCTCCGGTGGCGTCTGCGATATGCAAAACATGTAAACCTGTATTTTCTCCTATTTCAGGTGCCATTCTGTGCATGGTGTTTGTACAGATAACAATGAAATCTGCACAGGCTTTTTTAAGGTTGTTAGCTTCAAAAACCATCATTTCTGTGAGTTTGTCCCATTCATTCTGATGCTGCAAGTTTTCAATTTCTTGGAATTCAAGAGAATTAAGAACACATCTTGCAGAATGTGTTCCACCCAGTTTCTTTTTCACTTCTTCATTAACGATTCGATAGTATTCCAGTGAGGATTCCCAACTCATCCCACCTAATAATCCTATTTTTTTCATCCACTCTCACCTCATTTGTTTTTCATTTCTAAGCTTTTTTACTCATTGTTTTAAAATTATATCACCAAGTAATCATATCTCTATATATGTTTATTTAAGAAAAGTAGAAGAATTGGTATCAGGGTTATCAACTAACCGTGAAATATGCATATCACATCTGTTAAGGTATAAAGTCGTTTATAACTTCATATGGTATGATTA
>CAYOFT010000238.1:0-2735 GCA_964403295.1 uncultured Thermotogaceae bacterium
ACTCTCCCGAATCAACAGCATGTTCCTTGCCATTAAACACAACTGAAAATTCAGTATTAACAGCTGTTTTAAAATCAAACGTAAGGTTTTGTGTGAATGGTTCCAGAGCCAAAGCTTCTGCTTGAGAAGAATAATCAGAAGGGGTAGCTGATCCGTTGATATCAACGTACTCATCAAATACTTCAGGGTCGGAGATATCGATTGCGCTAATCTCTTCTGCTGGCGCTCCACCGGAGCAGGCCACAAAGAATAACATAATAGACAAAAGGAAAACCATTACCACCATCATTTTTTTCATTGCTGATTGCCTCCTTTAATATTCGTATGGGAACACCTATTTGCTCCCGCAAAAAGGATGAAGTTCTAAGTTATATTTGAGAAGTTTTATTAATTCTTTTAAACGTTTACCGAAAGTATTCATTAACTAATGATATCATATTTCTGTTTCCATACGAAATGATGATGATGGTAAATATGTTTTTAAAGTATGTGCGTATTTGCATTATTTATAAAAATGAATGGGTATTGTTCATGGACTTTCTGAAGTTTTTTACACGGGTGTTTTTTTTATCATTTACACAATTTCACCATTTAAAATGTTCACCCTTTGGGGGGCACTTCAAACTGTCCCCCGTTGCTTAACTCAAAAAAATGAAATTCAACGCTGTCTTTTACTTTCCAACTATTCCTCAATCCTGTAACCGGAAACATTTCGGCTCTCATCATCGATTTCTATCCCCACAAGGTACAGCTTCCTGTCGCCATATTTCATGCCATACTTTTTCTCTTTGATTTGCTTCAGTGAAACTTCCGGAGACTGCTTCTTCAGTTCGATGATATAAACATCATCCTCATATTCCAAAATAAGATCAGTTCTTCCCAGGGCCGTTAATTCTTCTGCTCTTACGTTAATGCCTGCTGCCCAGAGCATGGTTAAAATGACAGAATGATAAAAGCTTTCAAGACGTTCAATATAAGCCCTTTCCGTTTCTTTTGCTTCATCTTTTTTTCTGGGCTCAAAAATGGTATAGGGGATATTGGAAAAGGTTCGTCTTAACTGTTCATACAAAAGATCAAAATCCCTTGAGTCAAGTGCTTTGATGATGTTTTGACGAATATCATTTGCCTCTTGAGCATTGTTATTAAACTCTGAAACCATGAGCAGTTCTGAAAAGGTATCCCTGACTTCCTTATTGGGGTAGTCAATTAAATAGCCCTCATTTTGTTTGTAATCTTTAAAGGTCAAATACCCTGCCTGGATCAGAAAACTCAAAGGAGGTGCTTCTTCTATTTCATAGGTAGAAAGTATGGACTTTTGGACGTATTTACCCAAGTACTTGTCCGGTTGGATGTTATGGCGTTTGGCGTATTTTACAATATAGGATGGAGAACCACTTTCCACCCAGAAATTATCAAACACATGTTTGTTCAGAAAATTCAATATTGAAAAGGGATTGTACACAAAATGCTTTCCATCAAAGGAAAAGCCGTTGTAATACTGTTTGATGGCATCAAATAATTCTTGTGAACGCATTTCCATACTACTTTCACATTTTTCAAGATAAGGGACAAAATCCCTTTCCAGTTCTTCCTGAGTATAGCCCAACATCTGAGAGACTTCATCCCATGTGGAGATGTCGTCCAAATTGTTTAATGTAGAAAACACCCCAACTTTGGTAAACTTTGTAATCCCGGTGATGAATACAAAATCCAAATAAGCATCGGATGATTTTAAAGTGGAATAAAAGGTTCTCAAGACCGTTCTGATCTTCTCTGCCATCTCATGATCTTCCAGATGATCCAGGATCGGTTTGTCGTATTCATCGATGAGGACAATCACTCGTTTGTCATATTTTTCATAAAGTCTTTTGATGAGCGTTGCAAACGCCATCTTCATCATATTCGTATCTTTCGTGATATTGTGAATGGCATAAAGTTCATCCAACAAGTAAATAATGTTTTCTTCGACCCTTTTTTCATCCCGAGTATCTAACTCACTCATATTCAACCTGATCACCGGCTGAGGTTCAAAATCCCAGTTATTATACAACCAAGTGTCTTTAAACAGCTCTTTCTCTCCCCTGAACATGCAATCATACGTAGAAATCGTCAGACTCTTTCCAAATCTCCTGGGACGGGACATGAAATAGAACTTCCCCCTGTCTTTAAGCATGTGCAGGTATTTTGTTTTGTCGATGTATAGGTAATTGTTTTCCATCATGTACCGGAAATCCTGTATGCCAATGGGTAATCGCTTCATGACTTTCACCTTCTTTCGCCCTTATTATAGCATTTCAAACACAAACTCCCGTTATACACTTAAAAAGTGATAACGGGAGTTTTATATGTTCCTACATTGTAAACACTTATGGGTCCACTTTACTCTTTCACTTTAGTTTACTTGGGGATTTTTTTAACCCTAGAATGATTTGCTATTTGCAAACAGAACTGTCCCCGTTGCTTTTACTAATCTGTTATATCAAACGTAAAGTTTTTTTGTAAATCTATATATGGAATATCTAAGGTGAAAGTCGCATTATACGTTCCGATTTTTTCAATATCAAAATTGATATGGCTATCGTTATCTGTATTTACTGTTATCGGTAGCCCATCTGGGTCAACGACTTCGAATTCAAATGCTTGAAGCCATTCCCAATAATTATTATGGGTAAGTATTTTTCTTACTTCAAACATTGTAGACTGACTATTATTTAGCGTTAAGAGATTACCAATCC
>CAYOFT010000239.1:0-2724 GCA_964403295.1 uncultured Thermotogaceae bacterium
GTTGATGTCTATAAAAAGGCTAAGGAAATGGAAGTGGATAGTTATAAATTTTACAATGAGAAAGCAGAAGAAACAGACAACTCGGAAGTAGAAAAAGCTTTTAAGCGTCTGGCCAAAGAGGAAAAGCAGCACGAAAGAATTATCGATAGTATTATTGAAATGGTCAACCGGCCGAATACCTGGTTGGATGATGCTGAATGGAATCACTTGGAGGAATACTAAAAACGGATAATGGCATGAATTGATTATCTTTAAAAAACAGCTTTAGACGCTGTTATAATAGTTTTTCATTAAAAGACAACCATGGAACGGTGCTTTAAGAGGTCATTAAAAGCACCGTTCTTTCGTTTTAAATCATACATAATCAAGACCAAGTTAAATACAAGACCCGCCTCTTGGGTTCATGTGCTAATTTGGTTTGATAGCGAGCTGGCAAGCCTGCAAAAAAAGAAGAAGGGTTAGAATGACTTAAAACTCAACGCCAATGCCTTCTGCAAACTCTATTCCCTGCTCGTTTAGAGAAGAAATTCTGATAAGGCCTATGACCGGTATGTTGAGATTACTTTCCAGAAGTTGTCTGCCACCTTCAAATGTCTTTTCAATAATTGTTACGATACCGGCAAGACTTGCACCGGATTGTTCTATCATTTTGGCTAAGGCGTGTATGGTCTTTCCGCTTGCAAGGAAGTCATCCACAATGAGGATGTTGTCACTGGGTGAGATCATCTCCTGTGACAGATGCAACGTTACGATACCGCCTTTGGTGTGAGAAGGAGCTGATTCAGAAAAATCCTCTTTCATCGTAATCGGCTTTTTCTTTCGCGTGAATACCAACGGGACATTCAGACTGGATGCTGACGCATAAGCGGGAATAATGCCGGATGTTTCGATCGTGATCACTTTTGTAATACCATATTCTGCGAAATAGGCGGCCACAAATTCTCCGGCATGATTCATTATCTCAGGATGGGACTGATGATTGATGAAGCTGTCGACCTTCAAAATGCCATCTCCAAGATATTTCCCTTCTTTAAGCGTCTTTTCTTTTAATTCCGCTGCTATTCTTTCGTAAAGTGCCTTAATATCTGCCATTTTATCTCCTTTTCACATTTGAATTTATTTTTCAATATTTATCATTATCTTCTTTCTTTTGAGCCGTTCATCGTATTTTACCAGAATCGCTTGGAATAAACAAAGAGACAAATCTTCTGATATAATTTAAAGGTAAACAACTCACAAACACAAAATTTTTGCACTGAATCTGTTCGAAGAACCCAATCAAAAGCTATCAAAGGATTTAAGGCTTTTTTTTATCGTTCCTTTGGTTAAAGAAGGAGTGTAAAGATGTATATTCTATCCAAATTATTGAATCCGGAGATTTTTCAAGGTAAATATAAGTCAAAGAATTATTTTGAAGGTTGGTACTACAAAATTGTATCTAAAGATGAAAAGAACTCTTTTGCCTTTATTCCAGGGATTGCTTATGATCAAAAAAGAAATGGGCATGCCTTTATACAAATAATTGACAGTTTAAATTATCGAACTGAATATTTTAAGTTTCCCATTTCAGCATTTCATTATTCAGAAAAAGCATTGGATGTGATGATTGGAAAAAATAAATTTACTAAAGATAAAATCGATATCAATCTTAGTGATCAGAATTATCCTGTAAGTGGGACTTTAAAATTCTATGATATTGTCCCTTTTCCTAAAACATTCACCAGACCGGGTATTATGGGGCCCTTTTCCTTCGCACCTTTCATGGAGTGCTACCATGGTGTGGTCAATATTCATCAAAAGATAAGCGGAACATTGATGATCAATGAGCAAGAAATTGATTTTACAGATGGCTATGGCTATATAGAAAAAGATTGGGGAAGGTCTTTTCCAAAGTGGTGGGTTTGGCTTCAATCCAATCACTTCAAAGAAAAAGATAGTTCTTTAATGTTTTCTATTGCAAAAATCCCCTTGTTGGGAAGACATTTCACCGGCTTTTTATCATTTTTGACAATTAAAGAGAAACTCCATTTATTTGCAACCTATACCGGTGCAAAAGTTAAGCACTTAGAATATAGAGACGGAACAATAGAAATTGTTGTAGAAGATAAAAAATACTCATTGTATATTTCCGGACAATATGATGAAAGCGGGGTGTTGAAAGCGCCTAAAAATGGTTTAATGGAGAGAAAGATATCAGAAAGTATATCTTCTACAGTCAAAGTAACTTTAAAAAACAAAAAAGGTGAAATCATATTTGAAGATTATGGTAAAAATGCGGGATTGGAAGTAGTTGGGAAACATTTGTGAAAATGAAAGTTCCGTATGGAAGTATTTTGATCATTAACCGGGAAAAGCAACAGAACAATTTGAAGAGGACCTCAAATAAAACCTTGAAACAGCTTAAAAAGATGGATCGACAAACTGCTGCCTTAATCATCTCGTATATAGAAAAAAGCTGTTTAATTGAACAGATCCAAGAAGATTTGGGAAAAGTCTTCAAGGGTATTTCAAAGACAAATGGCGATACAGAGTAGGAAATTACAGAATACTGGGAAAGATTGAAGTTGGGCACAGGCGTTCTGTTTATCTGAAAAAAACTGCTATCAGAGTTAAACACAGAATAAACAAAGCTTTGGTTCCCAGGTTATTGCTTTCCAATAGCAAAATCAGAAAACTGTAGCTTCCTCTTAATGGAGATTTGAGAGTATTAGGACTAACCGCAAG
>CAYOFT010000240.1:0-2724 GCA_964403295.1 uncultured Thermotogaceae bacterium
CCTACTTCTGCCCATACCCAACTTCTTATCGTGGCGTTGTTCCCGTTTATCAACCGGATCCCTGGACGAAAGGCTGTATCTTTCCCCGAAACTGTGATTTTGTAATATCCCGCCTTTTCAACGTTGAACCAATAATAATCCCGATCTCTTTTGGGATTAATGGCCCCATCAAAGCTTAGAAAATTAGAAGGTCCAATCGACAGAAAATTCGCCTTGGAAAAGGAGTTGTTGTCTTCCTGATCATAAGATACCACCGGTTGTGGCCCTTGATTGGTTGAACCGATTACGCTCATCTCCACTTGACTGATATTAATCTTCAATAATCGGTGAACGACATTATTCACATCACGAATGATCACCTGATCGCCTTCGGTGGTAATTACTGTACCGATAATTTCACTACCGTTATTTAGCAGCACTCTATCTGCAAAAAGGACATTTAAAAAACACAAGAAAACCATGATGAAAACCCATCGCTTAATATTCACAAGGATCATCTCCTTTATTTGATGTTAGAATGTATTATTATAGCATGATTTTAAAACCAAGTGACAATGGGATACATGGCCAAGAAATCTCTTTCTACTTTTTTAATAAGAATATTGCTTATTTTAAAATATCCCCTTGTATATTTTGGGCACCCACAAGGGATGCCCCTACATGTTGGAAGTGTATAAAATCCAGAATGAACAATGATACCACGCAATCTGTAGGGGTAACCCTTGTGGTTACCCTCTTTTAAGTATGTGTAAACATCTTTGCTTTCGTTTAATTACAACGAAACCCGCACATTATGAAAATGATGATATGATATATTAGAATATCCAAATAAATTGCAATGGAAGGTGATGTAATGAACAACTTATCTGAAAAAGCTTTTAAACAGTCCATACAAACAATCATGCAGAATGGCCGGGAGCTTGAAAAAGCGATTATTAATCTTCGCTTTTTCGATGGAACAGCCGAGTCAGTTATAAAGGCACTTGAAGAACATCAAAATAATGATGGTGGCTTTGGGGGAGGTATCGAACTGGACTTCACTCTGCCCCTTTCCTCTCCAATGGCAACTTCTGTGGGATTGAGAATAATCAGCAATTATTGTCAAAAAGCTTTACCGACGGATATGATCAAAAAGGCTATTCAATATCTGAAATCCACCTTCAACGAAAAAGAAAAACGCTGGTTTGCCGTCCCGCCACAAGTCAATGATTTCCCCCATGCCCCCTGGTGGCATTTCAGGGATGATATCAACATGACGGTCATTGATTATTCATGGGGCAATCCAACGGCAGAATTGATTGCTTACCTGCTGGAATTCAAACAATTTGTTGAAGACTTGGATGTAGAGGGTTTAAACCGTTTGGCTTTGGAAAAGCTTGAGTCAAAAACGGCGTTCCAGTCAGAACATGAAATTTATTGTTATATCCCCCTTTATGAAAGACAAGTCGAACAGTCTCTAAAGGAACGCTATGAAAAAAAGATCAAAGAAGCGGTTGAACAGTTGTTGTGTAAAGACCCGGATAAATGGTTTAATGAATATTTACCCAAACCCCTTGATTTTGTCAAAGGCAAAGATTCCAATCATTTCGGCATCAGTGAAACGTTATTAAACAAAAATCTGGATATGGTCATAGCATCCCTGGAACAAAAAGGTGAAATTGTACCCACCTGGGAATGGGGACAATATGAAGACAGCTGGAAAGAAGCCAAAAAGAAATGGACAGCGGAATTGACGCATAGAGTATTGCTGCAACTGAAATCATTTGACAGAATATAATTGACCGTAGGGGGGGGAGGTGACAGGGCCGATGATACCGGAATCATCATACCTGTCCCCTCCCCCCTAGCCTTTCCAACTAACAATACATGAGGTGATGATATGTTAGCACTATCAGATGAAAAACATTTTTTCGCATTTTCAAAACAAAATGAGCCTGTCATGAGAATAAAAAGCGGTGAAAGTGTCAAAATCAAAACCATGGACTGCTTTTCAAACCAGATACGAAAAGAAGCAGACAAATTGGAAACCATCAACTGGGATCTGGTGAATCCGGCTACCGGTCCTATATTTGTTGAAGGAGCCCGTCCAGGAGATGTGCTGAAAGTGACCATTGAACGGATTGATGTGGGACCTCTTGGCATCATGGCCACGGGTGAGGATTTGGGTGTGTTTGGCTCCTATTTTAAAGGGATGACCAAAAAATTGATACCCATAGAAGGGGATTTTGCTGTCTTTAATGAAAACCTGAAAATCCCTTTGAACAAGATGATCGGTGTGATTGGCGTTGCACCAGATGGAAATCCTGTTAACTGTGGTACGCCCGGCAGTCATGGCGGTAACATGGACACGAAACTGATAACCGAGGGGGCATCGGTGTTACTGCCAGTCTTCACAGAAGGGGCTCTGTTTGGGACCGGAGATGTTCATGCAGCTATGGGAGATGGAGAAGTTTGTGTCACCGGTGTTGAAATAGATGCCGAACTGACGCTAACATTTGAAGTGATCAAGGATATGCAGTTGAACAACCCCATGGTGGAAACCGATGCGATGCTCTCCTGTATTGCCTCCGAGAAAAACCTGGAAGACGCGGCATTGCAAGCGGCAAGAGATATGTACGATTATTTGAATGCCAATACAGAACTTAAAAATGAAGAACTGGCTATGTTGTTAAGTGCGGTTGGGGATTTGCAGATCAGTCAGATTGTTGATCCGTTGAAAACGGC
>CAYOFT010000241.1:0-2684 GCA_964403295.1 uncultured Thermotogaceae bacterium
TTCAAAACGAAATGGAAATCCTTCATTTTTTAAATGAAAAAAATCCTGATATCGTCAAACCGATTTTATCCAAAAACAATAGATATTTTGAGGTTGTTAAAACTGAAATTGATGATTATATCGCAGTGGTCTTTGAAGGCTATGACGGGAAAATGTACGAAGTTGAAGATCTCAATGAAGATCAGTTCTATGTATGGGGAAAAACATTGGGGAAACTTCACAAAACCATGGATCAAATGCCACAGGAAGTAGTGGGAAAAAGAAAAACCTGGAAAGATCATCTTGAAATGGTTAGAGAACTGATTCCAAAAAATGATCAAGCGCTTCTAAATGCAATAGAAACCATTGAAAAAGGTGCAGATTCAATAAAGGCAAAAACCGGGCTCATCCACTATGATTTTGAACTGGATAATTTGCATTGGTATCCTAACTCCATAAAAATCTTTGATTTTGACGATAGCGCTGTGTACTGGTATGGGGCTGATATTGCATACGCTTTACGGGATCTGTTTGACGGAAAAATCGATACAGAGAATGCTCATTATAAGCGTTTTATATCCGGGTATGCCTCGGAATTTGAAGTGGATGAAAACCTGAATCAAGATTTGCATGTATTCATGAAGCTGCATAACTTGTATTCCTATCCAAGAATACTCAGGAGTTTGGATTTTGAAATCCGAGAAGATAGTCCTGATTGGATAAAGGGACTCACAGGTAAATTGACAAAGTATGCGGAGTCCTTAAGAGCATCTGTTTTGAATGTGAGTCTATAATCCGTATAAATGTCTATTCATTACATCTGGCGTTTATAAGCACACGCCATGAAGTTTTTGAGAAATAAAATCTCATGAATAACTAAAAGCTTTAAAATCCCCCCTTCGGGGGGGAGGGCCATTTATGGCGGGGGGGGTCTAAACACTCTAACGGGAATATTACTGTTATTGATTTGAGGAGCAAAACTTCTAAGGAATGCCCCCCCCAACGCATGCTTCATAATAGGGTTTTTTTTCGTTATTCAACAGCCCATAATTACTCAAAGTATCTTCATATCGGTCTCTTCTAAAACTTTCCGAACATTCTCAATGACCTTTTCTGAAAGGCGCTGTTTCGCCTGTTTGGTCCAACCTGAAACCTTATTGGAATAAATCACACCATCAAAATCTTTTAGTTGTTCAAAATATGATCCCATGGCCACTTTGTCAAAAATGGCGTAATTGTTTTCCTTTTTGATCCATTCTAGGAAAGGTTCTATTTCAAAAGTGGGTTCAAGAGAAGTATTAATCAAGATTTTACCTGTTCCAAATGCTTGGAATTCTTTTTGACCAAAAACAACAGTATGTTTTGGTAAATGTGTTGAAACCACATCAACTGTGGCAAGTAAATCAGACAAATCAAGATATTTTACACCCTTGGCTTCATAATCATCTTTTCGGGAACGACTATGATAAAACACCTGCATGCCAAAGGCAAGAGCCATATCTGCGAGCATCTTACCCGTGGTGCCAAGACCGATAATCCCAAGTTTGTGGCCTGTGAGTTCCACAGGTTCTTCTTTCCACATCTGTTTACCAAAGCCATGAAACAGCCTGATGAGTTCACTGAAAATGAACTCAATCACACCTTCATCCCCATAATCGTAGATCCCAAGAACTTTTATGCCCTTTTCACGAGCTGCTTTTATATCCACGTTTGCACTCTTTTCATCGAAAAGGCTGCAACACATGCCGATGTAGCGGATCGAAGGACAGCGTTCAATGATGGATCGGTCGATTTGCGTATTCCAGGAAACCAGTACGGCATCTGCAGAAATTTCATTTGAAGATGTTCCGTTGATTCTGGTATAGATCTCCACCGGGTTGGAGGGAAAATCGTCATAAAAAACCACCTCTTGTGCAAATTCCTTTAACCTTTGTTTGGCATCTGGTAGAAGTCCGGTGTGGTCAACGGCAACGATTTTTCTGAATTTCAAAGGTTTTCCCCCTTATCCCTTGTTAAGAGTTTATTTGCTCTGTTTGTATTCGATTATAACATTAAAAAATTTGCAAACAGAACCGTCCCTGATGCGGGATGCGGTCAAAGAGCACCACCACCGCCGCTACTGGAACCCCCTCCGATCCCACCGGAGCTTCCTCTTCCACCGCCTCGGTAACCTCCTCTTCCCTGAGTGCTTCTTGCTATTAGCATGATAATTTCAGCAACCGTTCTGACATTGGATGCGGTGATTCTGAAATTTGCAGATCGGATAAGGGCATTCATCAGATACCCCATACGTTGATCATACGTACTGTAAAAGTATGTGTGATCGGTCATTTCATGCCATTTCTGTTCCGGAATGACGTTTTTAAGTGAATGAACAACGGTGTCTGCACAACCCAGGGCGGTTGCGTAGACGAGATACTCTTCCCAGATTTTCACTGATTCCGGGGGATGTTCGTTTAACAGCGACATATCATCGATAAATCGTTCGAAGTTGTTCCATTGATGATAAAAAGTCAGTCCCTCTTTACTCCATTGGCCAAAGACCTCTTTTGGAAGGAACAGCAATATTGAGCCTGTTAAAAGAAAGAGAGCCATGTAAAGGTTTGATTGGACAATCAATTCTTCAGTTGGAAAAGACGTGATGTAGTATCGCATGACAAAACCTGCGACAATCATGACCAATCCCAGAACAAAAGACATTGTAT
>CAYOFT010000242.1:0-2677 GCA_964403295.1 uncultured Thermotogaceae bacterium
GAAGGGGGCTTTTACCTTTTCTTTAAAAACTTCTTTGCCCCATCAAATATTGCAGGCGCTGTAATCATCTGGCGGATAATGTCTTATTATATGAATATTTTCATAGGAGCGCCTTTTGCGATGAAAATCCCCAAAAAGAAAAGAGTATGATATAATGTTATTACTTTATTGATGAGGTGATAATAAATGATAATCGATCATGTTGATATTTATACACCCGACGTTTTCATACCCAATAGCCGAGTTATATTTGAAGAATCAATCCAACATATTCATACCAACGATATAAGTTCAGAAAATAACTGTTTTTTGGTTCCCGGTTTTGTCGATACCCATAACCACGGATGCATGGGTGAAGATTTTTCAAACACTGATTTGAAAGGTTTAAAACAAATGGAAAATTTTCTTTATACAAGAGGAGTCACAACTGTTTTAGCCACTACATTGTCACTTCCATTTGAGAAAATCAAGAAAACGATTGCCTTGGTCAGGGAATATCGTGAAAAGCATCCGAATACATCTATTGCTGGCATTCATCTGGAGGGGCCATTTGTTAATTTGAAGAAAAAAGGCGCTCAAAATCCAGATTTCATTAAATCTCCCGATGAAAAAGAAATTGATTTTATATTAAAAAATAAAGATCTAATAAAGGTGATCACCTTAGCTCCTGAGGTTGCCGGGAATGAAGTGATCCAGACCCTTTCTTCTGCAGGAATAACCGTTTCTATTGGGCATACTTGTGCTGATTACAAACAATCGATTGATGCTCTTCAATCGGGTGCCACTCGATTTACGCACTTGTTTAATGCCATGACATCTGTTCATCACAGAGATCTTGGATCTTCAGGTGCGGGACTGCTTTCGGATGCCTATGTTGAAATTATATGCGACATGATTCACCTTTCAAAAGAGACTATTCAGTTGGTTTTTAAAACTAAAGATCCTGAAAAAATCATCTTCATTTCGGATGCAATGGAGGCCACCGGACTTGAACCTGGAGAATACAATTTAGGAGGTCTTCGCGTGAATGTTGACAAACATTCTGCCAGATTGGAAGATGGTACATTGGCAGGATCGGTGCTGAAACTTGACGATGCTCTTGCAAATGTATATAACCAGCTCTCTTTGCCCTTTGAAAATATCCTTAAGTGTCTGACTAAAAATCCTTCTGTCAGTTCAAATCTTGATTCGGGAATGATTGATGTGGGAAAAAAGGCGGATTTTGTGCTTTTGAATCGACAAATGCAGGTTATAAAAACAGTAAAAAATGGACAAACGGTTTACCAAAGAGACAATTAAAGGTTGCTAAAAATCAACAACCCTTTTAGAGTTATTCCGTTGATGCTCATGTCGTAAAACCAGTATGAAGATGATAAAACCAATCAATCCAAAGATAAAACCGATGAGTTGGTTTTGGCTCATAATTTCTCCTAAAAACAACCAAGCCCAAATAATGCTCAATATGGGTTCTCCAACAATAGCAAAGGATACTTCAGGTGCTTTAAATCTGATTAAAGAAACGTTGACTGCCAAATATCCCAAGAAGGAACAAGCGCCTCCCAACCAAAGGATATATAGAAAATCTCGTGTGGTGCCGATCAAAAATCCTTCGTTGTTGACGAGGATTGGGATGAGCAACACACACATACCAATAATATAAAGAAAGATGTTTAACAGAATCGGGCTGATTTTCACAATCAGTCGTTTTACACCTACCAAATAAAAACAAATCATGACTATTCCAAGTGACGAATAAAGGTCTCCCACACCCAAATGGGCACTGGTATTAAAATCTCCGATTCCCATGATCAAAATACCAACTGATGTGATGGCAAGGGGAATCAACATGGTCTTTGATAGGGATTCCTTATAGAATATGATACTCAAGACACTTACAAGTATGGGTTGAATCAAGATGGGAATGACCCCTCCGGCCACCGTTGTGTATGAGAAAGCTCTGATCCACAAAAGGAAATGCATGCCCAAAGAGATACCAGATATCATCAGAACAATGATATCCGTGAAATTAAGTGGGCTATGACGCTTTCTCTTTTTTCTGCCTTTTAAATAAAAGAATAAAAAAAACAGAAAACCAAAAAACAACCTGTAAAAGGCGATCTTAATGGGAGATTCTCCGCATAGTTTGATGACCGGACCGGCTGTTGAGAGAATGATGATGCCACAAATAAGAATAAAGAGATAATTGATTTTTTTTGTCATAGGGTCTTGTTAAACAGCTTTGTAATTTCGAATATCCATAAAAGGGCACTGGCGAAAATAATAGAAATAATCAGTTGTGTCAGGCTCAGCGCACTGGTTCCAAATATATTTTGAAAAAACGGTACGTAAATGACCATGAGTTGCAGTGCAAAACTTACAGCAACTGCCACATACAAATATGGATTGTTTCCGGACCCGTGTTTGAATATAGATTTACGACTTCGAATACAGAAAGTAAAGAACAACTGTGAAAAGACCAAAGTACTGAATAATATCGTTCTCCAAGTGCCTTCGTCAACGCCAGTATTCTTAAACGATAAACTGGGTATCAAGGCAAACAGTCCCATAATTAGGCCGGTTAAAATCAGATAAGTCCATTTTGTTCCAATAATATTCCCATCAACGGGATTGGGTTTCCTCTTCATGATGTTTTTTTCTGCCGGTTCAACCGATAAGG
>CAYOFT010000243.1:0-2670 GCA_964403295.1 uncultured Thermotogaceae bacterium
TCATGGGGGCGATGTAGGCGAAGCTGCTTCCCAGGAATATGGGGACTTTGCCTTTGGTGATCAGGTGAAACAGCAGTGTGGCAACTCCGGCTGCGAATAAGGCGACGTTAACGGGCACTCCTGTTAAATAGGGTACCAGGACCGTGGCTCCGAACATGGTGAAAGTGTGTTGTAATCCGAGTATGAGCTTTTTGGTTGTGTTGAGTTGCACGGTGTTTTTTTCTTTCATGATTTGCCCCCTGTTTTCACAAATATTTTTTTATGATTGTTTTGATGGTGTTGATGGTAATGGGTTTAGGAAAGTAGTCGGTCATTCCCGCTCCCTGACATTTTTCTTTTTCGCCCTTCAATGCCCGGGCGGTGATGGCGATGATGGGAAGTTCTTTATTTATGAGCCGGATTTGTTTTGTGACTTCGTATCCGTTCATTTTTGGCAATTGGATGTCCATGAGGATCGCATCAGGGTTCTCTTCTTTGAATATGTCCAAAGCCGTTTCGCCGTCATAGGCGTTGAGAATGGTCAGGTTCCTGTTTTCGGCTTTCAAGACGGTTTCCAGATACTGCATATTGATTTTATTGTCTTCCACAATGAGTATCTTTTTTCCGATGGTATCGGACTCGGTATCCTTTTCTTCAGTTCCTGCTTTCTCATCCACTATGGAAACCTCCTTTGGGTTGGGGTTGTGATATTCGAGTTCCAATTCAAATGAAAAGGTGCTTCCTTTTCCAAAGGTGCTTTCTATTGTCAATTGGCTTCCCATTTTTTCCAGGAGGCCTTTTGTGATTGCCAAACCCAGTCCTGTTCCCTCGAATTTATTTGCGTTGATGTTGTCACCCTGATTAAAAGGCTGAGAAATTTTCTGAATGTTTTCCTCATTGATACCAATGCCGGTATCTTTCACGGCGAAATATAGACGAATCAGCTTTTTCTGCGGATCTTCATTTAGTTTTTTTACGACTAATTCAACTTCACCTTTTTCTGTAAACTTGACGGCATTGCTGAGAAGGTTTAACAGGATTTGTCGAAGACGTATGGGATCAGTGTAAACAAATTCCGGCATGTTTCTTGATCCACTTTGCAAGAGGTCAATATCCTTTTCCAGCGCTTTGTAATTCAGCAGGTTTAGTGCGGAATCAATGGTTTCATAAAGGTTTGTCTTTTCGTATTGTAATTCAAATTTACCCGCTTCGATCTTGGAAAAGTCCAAAATGTCGTTGATAATTCCCAGTAATGAATTTGCTGACTGACGGACAATGTCGTTGTATTCTTTTTGAGTATCATTTAACGGTGTGGAATCCAACAGGTCACTAAATCCGATAACACCATTAATGGGGGTTCGGATTTCATGACTCATACTGGCAAGAAAATCACTTTTTGCACGGTTTGCAGCTTGAGCCTCTTCTTTGGCTTTGATCAGTGCTTTCTCATTCTTTATTTGTTCTGAGATGTCTTCAATAATGCCGATACCTACCACGAAATGATTCTCATTATCTTTAATGGATGTGAACAGTCCTCTGGCATGTACTTTTTTTTCAGATGTAACAGCTTGGTACTCATCGTTATAATAGCCTTGCTGCCCGTTTAACGCTTGTTTTACGGCATGAACCAGTGCTTTGTCCGGCAGTTTCAGCATATTCAGGCCGATTAAAACCTCTCTTGAAGACCCGATGATGCGCACAAAGCTATCGTTGACTTCTGTTAAAACGCCGTTTTCGTCAAAATTGAAGATGCCCACCGGGGAGTTCTTAATCATGAGGCGGTATTTTTCTTCGCTTTCACGCAGCGTTTCCTCACTCTTGATTCTTTCCGTAATATCTCGTGCAGCACCGTATACATAATTGCCATATGGTTTCGTGTGCCATTCAATATAACGGTATACACCTTCTTTGGTACGATATCTGTTAACGAAATTGATAACACTTTTTTGATCACTCAGTTTTTTCATTGCTTCCATTGTTTTCTCCATATCATCCGAGTGAACAAAATCCAGGTATTTACGATTTTTGAGTTCTTCGACAGGGTAACCTAGAATCGTTTCCCAAGCCTTGTTGAGTTTAACAAAGTAGCCTTGAGTATCTGCGATGCAGAGAAGATCCAGATTCAGCGAGAAAAATCGTTCCATTTGTTCACTGGCCTCTTTTGTTTGGGTGATATCCTGATGGGTGCCGTACATGATTATTGGTTTTCCATCCGGTGTTCTTTCGAATACCTTTCCCTTGTCCTGGACCCAAATCCAGTGGCCTGCTTTGTGTTTCATCCTAAATTGGCATTCATATCTTTCAGTTTCATCGGTCAGGTGTTTGTCAATTTTTTTCATGCAAGTCTTTAAATCTTCAGGATGAATCATTTTTTTCCAGGTTTCAAAGCTGAAAGGCTGCAATTCTTCCCATTCGTATCCAATCATCTGAGCCCAGTATTCATTAATGGTGCTTTCATCGGTTTGAATGTTCCATTGCCAGGTTCCTAGTTGTGTTGCCTCCAGTGCCAGTTCATAATTTCTTTGCGCTTCTTTAAGGGCTTTTTCCTCTTTTTTGTTCTGATAAATTAGCCCAATGAGTTCTGCGGATGTTCGCATTCGGTTTTTTGCCATTTCTTGTATATACAACGGTCTTTTTTTATACGCTTTGGCTTTTTCCTTAAGTTCTTCCAAAGGAATGTTATATTTTTTG
>CAYOFT010000244.1:0-2668 GCA_964403295.1 uncultured Thermotogaceae bacterium
TATAAGCTGTACCTGAAGTATTGGGATTTGCAATCCTGACCAGCTTTTCATATTTGGAGTCGATTATGTCAAACCAGCCTTCAGGAGCTTCAAGTCCCAATTCTTTTGCCCTGTCGATATTGGTTGCAAAGGCAATCGGTCCAATATACAATCCAGCCCAGTAAAATTCCGGGTCGATGTATTCTACGGGAGTATTGGCAAGCATTGGTGATCGGTAAGGGGTAGTCAACCCTTTTTGTTTAGCCTCAATATGACCAAGTCCTACACCGCCTGCCCATATGGAAGCTTGGGGATTTTCTCTTTCAGCTTCTAGCCTGGCAGTCGCTTCACCGGTTGACAATCTGACCCATTCAACCTTAATTCCCGTTTCGGCTTCAAACTTGTCGAAAAGCTCTTTTGCCAGAGGTTCCTCGAATGTTGTGTACGCCTTCACGATTTCAGCGCCTAGCATGACAGAAACACTTAGTAACAACACAAGCATCAGTACAAAAAGTTTTTTCATGTTAATTCCTCCCTTTTCAATTTATGGTGCATATAAAAAATATTCTGAACTCTAACCCTCGTCATATTCTCTTTTTCGTATTTTCCCAATCTTAAATCCCGCATAACATAGTACAATCATCAAAATGACAAATGACAATAAACCAAGACTGGACAAATCCAGGATGTTGATGACATCATTTTGCATTTCAATTGTCCCAAAAGTTTGGGGAAACAAGGCAATCAGCCAATAAACACCGTAAAAACTAATGATTAAAGCGCCAATAACCACTGATATTAAGGAGACTGCCTTTTCCTGAGAGATTAATGCCAGGATACCGATAATCACAGCGAGAAATCCTGCAAAGGCGAAAGGGATCCAAGCTGGTGCAGTAAATTGAGGATAATTGTTCATGACGCTTGCATATATTCCCGGAGAAATGATGTTATACAACCAAATACCTATGAAAAAGCCTGCCAATAAACCCACCAGGAAAAACAGGAACTTAAAGAGTGCGAAAACAACAGCGGCAATTACCACGCCGGTTAATATCATAAACACTATTTGTGCGGTTTCATTTGTCCCAATTAGATTTTTCACATATTCGATGTTGTAAATCAGTGGATACACCAGTCCCACTCCTGCGATAAATCCAACCACCGATATGATAATTTTGGGGAACAAACGGCTTGCCAATAAAAGGGCTGCTGCAATAGGTATGGAAAAATACCACTGGTTGATTATCTGCGACAACAAGGGGAAAAAATAAGCAATGTCTGCTTGATCAATCATTTGTACCGTGTTCATCATGTTTCACTTCCTTCTAAGATAGCGGCAAGATAGCCTACTACATGTGAATAATCCCCGGTCATAACCCCACTGGTGGAATGTTTGATAATTCTCGGATCTCCTAAATCAGAAGACAACAAAGCACTCACAGGTCCAAATCCACACATGGAGATATCATGTTCGGTGATGGAGCTGTAAAGCCTTTCTACATTTGAAGACCGGATATGAGAAATCACTTCCTCATCCTTTTGTCTTGTTATCTCTTCACTTTCATAATGATTGAGATCCGTGGAGGCAATAAACAGAATCTTCTTTTTATCCTTCATTGCAGAGAAAATCTTTCCGATCTCTCTGGCTGTTTGTTTTCGCTGATCCATCATGGCGATGGGGAGAATTTTTATCTCTCTACCGTAAACATACTGAAGCAACGGTAATTGTATCTCAATGGAATGTTCATTAATGTGGGCATCGTAATTCACAGAAGCGTATTCGTACTCATCGATAAAATAATTGGCCAACTCCTCATCTATCTCAACATCCCCAAAGGGTGTCACCCAAACTCCTTTATCCCATACACTCACAGGCATTCCAGTACCGGTATGACTGGGTCCTAAAATCACAATACTCTCCGGTTTACCCTTCTTTGCCGCCTCTGTTAAGCCACAAGCAGCTACCGGTCCACTGGCCATATAGCCGGCGTGCGGCATAATCAAGCCAAAACTTTTTTGGATGGTTTGAACTTTCACTAAAGGGTCTTTCCCGGGGCCTTCGCGATGATTGAAAAGCGCTTTGATTTGTTCAGTTAATGCCATGGTATTTCCCTGATAAAAAACACCTGCAACAATCGGTTGCCTTTCCATACTATCGCCCCTTTCTTTGCGGTCTTGATTAGATTATACCATAATGTAACAATTTGGAAAATAGGGATAAAGTAACATTTTTAAAATAAAGTCGCATAGTGTATAATCGTAACCGAATGATTAGGATACTAAACTAAAAGGAGCGATGATATGCTTAGAAAATTTATTTCCTATTACAAACCTCACATGAAACTTTTTATGCTGGATATAGCATGTGCGTTCATGATGGCGGGAATTGACCTTGTTTTCCCTCAACTAACTCAAAGAACCCTTGACCAATATATTCCAAACGGTCAAATGCAAACTTTGCTGATTATGATTATTATCATGGCGGCTCTATATACACTGAGAATGGTTTTCAACTACATCGTTGATTATTGGGGTCACGTAGTGGGAACCCGCATGGAATATGACATGCGAAAAGAGATCTTCTCTCACCTACAGTCATTATCATTCAGTTATTTCGACAAAGTGCGGACCGGAAAGATCATGTCCAGGATTATCAGTGACTTGAGAGACATTACCGAATTGGCCCATC
>CAYOFT010000245.1:0-2656 GCA_964403295.1 uncultured Thermotogaceae bacterium
TTATTCTTGATATTTTGTTAGAAAACTTAACAATAAGTGGAAAAGGTTATTTTTTTATAACTTTAAATTAGAGCTTTGATTTTTTCATGAGTCCCTTTATCAATGCCAAACCAAAATCAATCGTTTAATCTGCCGCCAAAATCTCCAACTCAAAATAATCGCTATCGTAACCCCGGCTAATCCAGCAGCAATCATCAATGCTTTAATAAGAAGAGATTGAATGGAATCCATGTTAAGGATAATAATACTCAATGGAACCAATGTCAACAATGACAAAACCATCAACATCAAGTATTGAAGCAAAAAAGCTCCAGATCGTAAAAATGCTCCCGGATTGTTTAACTTTTGAGGCTCGCGTCTTAGTATAAAATAAATCCCCGAAATGGCGGCAAGGATTTCTAACAATATGATAAAAGGTAACAAAACAAAACTCAACCATGTTGCATCTAAAACGATAGCAAATACAATAAATGTTATCAACAACAAGATTGCATTCAGGCTTACAGGAATAAATATTTTTGTTTGAACGTATTTTTTCAAACTGATTGGAAGCATCCTTGTTGTTTCGATGCTGGTACCTTCCAAGTTCATTGAAAAAGAGGTCTGCATGGCAATAAATAACGGTCCCATGATAGAAACCATATAAATGGCTGAAAAAAGGTTCCCATTGACTATTCCCATAAAGATGGCAAATCCAACCGGGTAAAGAACATAATATATTAACTGCTCATGTCTTTTGTAAAGGATTAACTCTTTTCTCAGAATCATATTGGATTTTACTTGTATCCCCTTGTCTTTTCTCTTTTTTCTTTTTCCGGACCCCGTTGAATGAAAAGACATTTTATCAGCCAAGGCATAGAATAAATAACCCAGTATCGCTGTCAAAGCCACAAGCATTAAAAGATAGAACAGATTTCTTGATCCATTCAAGCCCATTATAAAGACATTATAAATCGATCCAAAAAATTCATTGGCCTTAATAAGCGCTTCCGGAAAGGCATCCGGAGAAGTCATATTATTGGGTAAAACCTGGAACATCAGGATGTAAATCGCTCCCATTGCCATGTTAACGATGATCAACATCACTCTTGCAGTCTTTTGCGAACCGGTTCTACTAAATAAAACTGCCAAAAATGCCCCTAATAATATCAAAAAGATGATATTGATGATGACACCCACCGTACCAAAAATTATCTCATTCAGCGGTCTTCCAGAAAGAAAAACAATTACCGGTGAGAGAAACATGATCAGTGAAAAAAACATGGAAATGCCCGATGTCAAAAGCTGATAAGTTACTATGGATGATTTTCTGATTGGCAATGTCAGTAGAAAGTCAATCTCTTCGTTTCTTTTCAACTGAAAAGACATCATACTGGCAAAACTGATCACAAAAAAGATTGCGATTAAAGTTAGTAAAAAGTTGATATAAACATCTCCATAGTTTATTCCGCTTACAACAATTTGAGAAAGTTGGGTATAGACATCATTAAACATACGAGTTATAAAGAAAAGAAAAAAGGCAGAAATTCCAAGTAAATACAATACGCTGAATTTCCTTTTCCTTTTGTTTTCTGATACAGTATTTTTTAAAAAGATCTTATGCCTGAATAACAAAGCAATTTCTTTAAACATTTCACTTCACTCCTAAAGGGCATCGACAATCTTCAAAACATCTTCCGATTGTCCGGTCAGATCCAGGAATAAGTCCTCTAATGATGTTGAATCATCCATCTTTTCACGCTTCCTCAATTCTTCCATTGTCCCTTCTGCCAATAACTTCCCATCGTCAAGAATCCCAATTCTGTCACACATCTTTTGAGCAATTTCCAAAACATGCGTGGTTAAAAAGATGGTAGCCCCGTTATTTGCCATTTTCCGGAGAAGATCTTTGAGAATCTTTGAACTCCTGGCATCCAATCCTACTGTGGGTTCATCCAAAAAAATAACTTGAGGCTTTCTCATTAAAACACTAATGACCATCACCTTTTGCCTCATTCCGTGAGACATCTCTGCAATAGGCGTGTGTAAAAAATCCACATCAAAGGCATGACACAATTCGTCGTAATTTGTTCTTGTCTCCTTGTCATTCATGTTAAAAACATCCAGAATGAACTCGATAAACTCATAACCTGTGAAAAACGGATAAATCTTAGGTTCATCAGGCACAATCCCAATTTTACGCTTGATTTGAATATCATCCGTTTTCACATCCATCCCCAAAATTTCAGCTTCACCCAAAGTAATGGGTAACTGACCTGTTAACATCTTGATTGTAGTTGTTTTGCCCGCTCCATTGGTCCCTAAAAAGCCGTAGATCATTCCAGGTTCAACATTCAGATTAAGTCCTTTTACCGCTTCTTTATCTCCAAACAGCTTTGTTAAGTTCTTGCATTTAATCATACATTCTCACCTCTTACTGTGTAATTTGGGCCTGTTGAAAAGCTCAGAACGCCCACTAACAAAGTGTAGCAGAAAGATTTCTTCAATTTAGGTACAAGGGTTTTGGGAAACTATCATTGGAGTTTCAAAGAAACTGCACCCCCTCACCCCCAAGAGGGGATTTTGCGTTTTTCAGCAAGCCCTATTATAAAAACAAAAAGAAACAACTGGAAAAACTCACAAATCCCCTCCACCGGAGGGGGGGACCGCTTGCGGT
>CAYOFT010000246.1:0-2649 GCA_964403295.1 uncultured Thermotogaceae bacterium
TTTTTAGCTTAAACCTTAGTAAGCGGTCCAACCGCCATCCGCGACGAGTATTTCACCGTTCACAAAGCTGGAATCATCTGAGGCCAGGAAAAGGGCCACTTTTGCAATTTCTTCTGATTCTCCATATCTTGGATTTAAATTGATACCGGCTTGTGCTCGTTCACTGCCAAATTGACTGGGGTTTTTGATGCTGTTTCCAATACTGGTTTTAACACCACCGGGGGCAATGGCGTTACATCTTATGCCCTTTTGTGCATATTGGAAACCCACGTTTTTGGTGATGCCGTTAACGGCATGTTTTGAAGCGGTGTAGGCAATACCTGCTCGTGAACCTCTTAATCCACCGATTGACGAATTGTTGATAATTACGCCACTTTCTTTTTCCAGGAATATTGGAAGTGCTTTACGAATGGCCATCATAGGCCCATCTACGTTAATGGCGAAGACGCTTTTCCATAATTCATCTGATACATCTTCAGCGGTACGGAAATCATCCAGAACCCCTGCGTTGTTGACAAGTATATCCAAAGTGCCGTATGTGCTAACGGCTTTTTCTATCATATTTTCCACGTCTTCTTTTTTTGAAACGTCAACCTTAAGTGCGAGGGCTTCACCACCGTCTGCTTTAATCTCGTCAACCACCTTTTGAAGACTTTCAAAATCAATATCAGTTGCGACTACTTTTGCGCCTTCTTTTGCGTATAATTTTGTGATAGCCTTACCCATTCCCGAAGCTGATCCGGTAATGACTGCCACTTTGTCTTTTAATTTCATGGAACAAACCTCCTTTAAAATGCTTTTGTTTTGATTATATAACTCTATTTATTAGACGAGAAAAAAATAAAATCATTCATTTTTAACTTGAAAGTCAAGAAAAATTTTTAAGATTTGTTATTAAAGGGTTTGTTCAAAAGCAAAAAACACTATATTATAGCCATAACTAACTTGATTATGCCATTCAAAATGTGAGATAATTAACTTTACAAAGTATGAAAAACGGAGGTGTAAAATGAATATTTCCAGTTTATTTGGTATGTTAATGAATAAAGATGCATTGGAGAATCTGGGTGGGAGTGTTGGAGCCAATAAAGATCAAGTGCAGAAGTTGATTAATTTGGGGATGCCCACAATCATGAAGGCGATGGATAGGAATGCAAAGTCAGAAAGCGGGGCTCAGTCTCTATATGATGCTTTAAAGAAACATCAGGATGATGATGTTGAAGAGATGGCTCGAAATTTGAATAAAGTGGATACAGCAGATGGTTCGAAGATCTTAAGTCATGTATTTCAAGATAAGCAGGAAAGAGTCCAGACGAATCTTGCACAAAAGACACATATGGAGAATAATCAAGTCTCTACAATTCTCAGCCAGCTTGCCCCCTTGGTCTTGGGTGCCCTTGGACAGCAACAAAAAGAGCAGGATGTTAACGTGTCCAATCTGTCGGGATTTCTTGACGGTGCTACTCAGCAAACGGGAGACAGCGGGATTATGAAGATTGCTGAACAGCTTTTGGATAGGGATAAAGACGGAAGTGTTCTTGATGATGTGGGTAGGATGTTTGGCAATCTGTTTAAAAAAAAGAAATAGATACTCTACTGCTCTACCCGATTTCTACCATTTTCTTTAGCCTAGTAGAGGTTTTTATCCGCGATATTTAACAATTCTTCGAAGGTCTTCTCCTGGCCTCTAAACGTCAAAACGCCGATACTAACGGTACAGGAGAGACCTCCGAAATGTTCTGTGAGAAGGATTTTTTCGCCTATGAGCCTTCTGCTCTTTTGTGCTTTCTTGGGATATTTCAAAAATCCCTGAAAGTCATATTGAACAAATCAGCTTTTAGTCGGTTCATTAAGTCCTTTCCTGTCCATAAAAATACTTCCTTTATCTCAAAAAATAACATTCTGATGTATAAAAATGACAACATTTTGATAGTTTTTGGACTGCGATGTAGAAAACTTTTGATTTCTGCATAAAAATGGTAACAATTAAGATATAAAGTGAGGTGTGGTGAAGTTTTGATTATCAAAAACTTCACGGACTGTTTCTAAAGTCTATGCAGCTAAACAGATAAAAACAAGCTGTAAATATTTATTGGTGGGGGCTCCGAGTTTTTCAGCAAGCCCCAAATAAGGGCCTGCCGAAAAACTAAAAAAATCCTTCTTAAAGACTTATTAGTAATGATACTGATTTTTTCTCCAAGCTCTATTAACGCTTTTCCTGTCCAAGTATATTCCCTTCATCATCTGTGATAAAAGTCCCTTTAGTAGTGTCTAAAATGACATATTGATTCCCCCAGGGGTCTTTCACGACTGCACATTGTCCGATTTTGATATCAAAAGGTCCGGAGAGGATCGTGCCACCGGCTTGCTCAATCTTTTTTACCGCTTCAGGAACAGAATCTACTTTGATATCTTGTTCCATTTCTCTTCTTTCGTTTTGTAGAACGATCTCGGCAAGGCCTTTTTCCATACCAAGGCCTACAGCTGTTTTAGTTTTCCATATGATTTTGAGGCCCAGCTGATTGCAGTAATAGTCGATGCCTGCTTCCAAATCTGGGACGTATAGTTGGAGACAATCGATGTTCTGAAAAAGAGGTTTCATGTTATCTCACGATCCTTAAACAGGCAAATGAGAGCTGCTCTTGGAAA
>CAYOFT010000247.1:0-2617 GCA_964403295.1 uncultured Thermotogaceae bacterium
CACAATTTGGCGCAGGCGGTAAGAATTTCTGATTATATGGTCTACATGTATCAGGGTGATTTGGTGGAATACGGTCAAACATCATCTATTGTGAAGCAGCCGGCTGATCCAAGAACCGAAGAATATTTAACCGGAAAAGTAAGTTAGGGGGAAATGAAAAATGGTTAACGGTATTCATTATGAAAATCAAACGATGTTGTTAAAAGCGGAAATATCCAAGATGCTCTCATTGGTACTTCAATTGTATAAAATGGCTGTTCAATCCATTGAAGATGGGGACGAGAGACTGGCAAAACGCGTGATAGATTTAGACGACCCCATCGATGATCTTAACCGAAAGATAGAAGAAACGGTTTATGAAATCATCGCCAGATTTAACCCCATGGCTAAAGATTTAAGATATGTCATCACCATGATCAAATTCGCCAACAACCTGGAGCGAATGGCGGACTTGGCCCATAATATTGCAAAAAAAACTTTGGCTCTAAAAAAGTTGCGTGAAAAATACGATCCCACCAGAGAACTCAAAGAGATGATCGGTATTTCAATCGATATGACGAAAGATGCCTTTACAGCCTTTGGGGACAGAAATCTTGATCTGGTAAAAGAAATCTTCATCAGGGATAAGCAAGTTGATCGTTTAGAAGTTCAATTTAACGAAAAATTGACGGAGCTCAATCAAGCCGGAAAATTGAGTATATCATTAATTGTCCTTTACTCTCTGATGGCAAGAGATGTAGAACGAATCGCCGATCATGTCAAGAACCTTTGCAGTGAGATTTATTATATTGAAACAGGGGACGAATTAAAACCGGTGATTAAGGAGATGAAGAAAGAAATGAACGAGACAAAAAAGGAACAAGGGTGATGACAATGGCAACGATCCTCATTGTGGAAGATGACTCCGATATTCGAGATATCTTAAAAACCTATTTGCTGGTGGAGCATTATGAAATACATGAAGCGCAAAACCTTCATGAAATGTCCGTAGAACTTGAAAAGACAAAACCGGATATTATCCTGTTGGATATTATGTTGCCCGATGGGGATTCCATCGATGAGATACCCTTTCTTCGATCAAGATTACCTTCCGTTGGGATTATCGTCATTTCTGCAAGGGGTACGGACAGAGACAAGATATTTGGTATCGACTCCGGGGCGGATGACTATATCGCAAAGCCCTTTAACCCAAGAGAAATTGTTTCAAGGGTCAGAGCTTTGCTAAAAAGACTCAGTCATGATGATAAAACCATGACCTTTGATACACTGACCATCAACCCGGAGAATTATGAGGTTTCAATGAACGAGGAAAACTTGGATTTGACCGTTAAAGAATTTGAAATTCTACATTTACTGGCTTCTCATCCCAAAAAAGTCTTTTCAAGAAGTGAATTAATCGATAGAATATGGTATGATGATGACTATATCAGTGACCGGGTGATTGATGTGCACATCAGTGCCATTCGAACAAAAATTGGAAAAGACTGGATCAAAACGATTAGAAATGCCGGTTATAAATTCAACAAAAAGGCGGGAGAAAAACCAACATGAGATTGAACGCCCTGAATGCTATTCGAGACGGTGTGGTAAGGATGGAACACATGACCGTCAAGGATTTCAATCAACGCGCTTCTGAAATGGGTTTTAAAAAAGACCACGATATATTTACTTGTATCAGTTTTGACGAAATTGATCAATTAACACGGAGTATTATCCTGTCAAAGGATTTTGAAACAAAAACAAATCTTTATTTCTTGAATGACATTTCCCAACACTCCAAAATCGTTTATAACCATCAAACAAAACTCCTGTTTATCATCGATCTTTCGGAAGAAGAACACCTGAAAAAGGTGAAATCCGATGTGGTCATGTCCATCTCCCACGAATTGCGGACCCCCCTTTCCGTTGCTTTGGGAAATGTTCAAATGTTAAAGGATTTTTCTAGTTATAAAGATCAAAAAAGTGAACAGATGATTGATAAAACCCTTAAATCATTAAATAAACTGGAAAAAATTATCTCTCAATTGTCTTTACTGACTCAAGCAGAATTTGGCAGTTATAGCCTGAGATACGAAATATTCGAACCCATTAAGGTCATTGAAGAGGTCTTGTCGGATTATCAAAAGAAGATGAATGCCAAAAACCTTAAAATAAAAGTTGATTGTCCGGTAGAAACCATCAAAGCGGACCGATTCATCATTTACACCATCATCAGAAATCTCATCTCAAACGCCATTAAATATTCCCATTTTGATTCAGTCATTGAATGCACTTTCACCGAGGAACTCATCACCGTCAAAGATACCGGTATCGGCATCCGAGAAGAGGAAAGAATAAGGGTCTTTGAACGTTTCTTCAGAGGTACCGAATCCTTCAAACACGCCCAAGGTTCCGGCCTGGGACTTCCATTGGTCAAATATCTATGCGAAATCAGCGGTTACAAGGTCTGGTTTGAATCCAAATGGCTGATAGGAAGTACCTTCTTCGTGCAACTTGGAACAAAATCATCCGCTTAAAATATTTCATATAACTGGAAAAAGTCTTTTTTTGTATTATGACCTTAAATATTAAAACATTAATAAAGTGTTTTTATTCAAATAATTAATAAAATGGTGTA
>CAYOFT010000248.1:0-2614 GCA_964403295.1 uncultured Thermotogaceae bacterium
CCAAACCCTATACCCCAAAACCCTTAAATAATTCTTACTCCATATACCCCAAATTCCTGAGTCTTTTTTTAATTGCCATGATTTCATCTTCCGTCAGTTCTGCGATTTCGTTTTTCTTCATTTTTTCTTCCTTGAGGGCAAATTCTTCGGATGATACTAAATCTCTTAGAACATAAACTACAAATTCCGTAACACTGGAATATCCGGTTTCTTCGATGATGGCTTTTAATTTATCATAGAGTTGTCTTGGTATTTTTAAGGTTACTTTGTCAGACATATTTCTTCTCCTTTTAGAGCTTTTTTAATGAGATTCTTTCTCGTTCTTGATCCACTTTAATAATTTCAACGTTCACGATCTCTCCCACATAGACTTCTTCCAGCGGATCCGCATTGTGTTTCCCGAATTTTGATTTATGGATCAAGCCGTCTACCTTCACACCGATATCCACAAAAGCACCAAAATCTACCACGTTTCTGACCGTTCCCTGAAGTTGCATGCCGATTGACAGGTCTTCCATCTTTTTCACATCGGTTTTAAGAATGGGTTGAGGGTAGGAATCCCTGGGATCGATATAATCGGTGGCTAATGCCTTTATAATGTCTTCACAGGTTATGGGATTCATGGACAGTTTTTCAGATAAAGACTTGCTATTTGCCCCTTTGAGTGTTTTTTTCACGCTTTCCTTTCGGGTTTTATAATCATCAATGGTGAATGAAAAGGATTGAAGGATTTGTTCGGTTGCCTGGTATTTTTCGGGATGGACAACGGTGTTATCCAAAGGATTGTCAGATTCAGGAACCCGGCAAAATCCGGCAGCCTGTTCGTAGGCTTTGGGTCCGATGCCTTTGACTTTTTTAAGCTCTTTTCTGGATTTGAATGGGCCGTTTTCGCTTTTGTAGTCCAAAATATTCCAGGCGGTTTTTTTATTTAATCCGCTGATATATTGCAATAAAAATGGAGAAGCACTGTTTAAATCAACTCCGACAAAATTAACGACGGATTCCACTTCGATTTGCAGGGATTGAGAGAGGTCTTTTTTGTTCAAATCATGCTGATACATCCCAACCCCAATGGACTCGGGAGGGATTTTAACCAGTTCTGCCATGGGGTCTTGGACCCGTCTGGCGATGGAAATGGCTCCCCTTGTGGTGACATCCAATTGGGGGAATTCATCGATGGCGTTTTGAGAGGCGGAGTAAACAGAGGCGCCGGCCTCGGAAACAATGATATACGATACCTTCACCTTTGGATTCTTTTCAAGCATAGTGGCCACAAAGGCCTCCGTTTCTCTGGATGCCGTTCCGTTACCGATGGAGATGATATCGATGTTATATCTTTTGATCAAATCCAGGATTGTTTCCTCACTTTCTTTGACAGCATGATGAGGAGGATGGGGATAAATGGCGGTGTTTTCTTTGTAGATGCCATTTTCATCCACTACCGCACATTTGCATCCAGTTCTGAATCCGGGATCAAGACCCAATACCCGTTTGTTTTTAATAGGCGGTGTGAGCATAAGGTTTCTCAAGTTTTTGGCAAAGACTTCTATGGCCCTGCTCTGTGCTTCCTGTGTAAATTCATTTCTAATCTCTCGCTCGATAGAGGTGAAGAGTAGGGTTTTATAGGCATCTTCAATGATTTGTGCAATTTCTTCATAATAGGCCAGATGCTTTGAAAAATCCATCATGTTGATGATGTGAAGTATGGGATGGGTGTTTAAGTCCAGCTTGACTTTGATCACTTCATCTGTTTCAGCCCGGTCAATGGCCAAAATACGATATTGAGGGATCTCTTTCAGTTTTCGTTTAAATTCATAAAAATCCTTGTAAATTCCCTTAGGATCCGGACCATAAGCCTGGTCACAGACTAAATACGCATTGGACCGCAGGTATGTTCTTAGCATGTCTCTGATGGCGGGTGTATTGGACACTTCTTCACGGATAATATCCAAAGCACCATTAAGTGCGTCTTCAGGAGTAAGCACGCCTTTTTCTTCATCAACAAAGGAGGCGACCTTTTCGTCATTTCTTTCCTTTGATTCCTTCAACCAGTCAGATAATGGTTCAAGCCCCATTTCTCTGGCCTTATCCGCCCGTGTCTTTTTTCTTCTCTTATACGGCAGATAAAGGTCTTCTACAGCCTGAAAAGTCACCGCCTCATTAATGGAGGCGCTTAATTCTTCTGTCAGTTTACCCTGCTCCTCGATAGCTGATAGAACTTCTTCACGTCTGGTTTGAAGCCGTCTGAGGTAATCGATCTTTTCGGCTATAGAACGGATTTGTATTTCGTTGAGTGCACCCGTCTGTTCCTTTCTGTATCTTGAAATGAAAGGGATGGTTTTATCATCGTCCAATAATTCTACCGTCGTTAGTACCTGTTCTTCTTTTACTGCCAGTTCTTTGGCAATCTGTTTGATCATTTCATCGAAAGTCATTCAATCACCCTACCCTTTTTTCTATTTTAACACGTTTGGAGAAAGGGAGTATTCCCCAGGGAACAGGATCCTTGATACGGTAATCAAGGCGCCTGTCCCTTGGGGATACTATTCTAACTTGAGTTGAAAAAATCTAATGACGATCATTTGAAACGAAAAGAGAAATTTGTTGGATGGTT
>CAYOFT010000249.1:0-2612 GCA_964403295.1 uncultured Thermotogaceae bacterium
ATACCTCCGGTCCATCCGTGGTCTGCTGAAGGGATGGAAACACCAATCCTTATTTTTTCTGCTGAAAAGACTGTGCCTGCAAACACCAACAAAACCATTAAGATTACGCTTAATAACATGATTCTTTTTTTCATGAACAGCACCTCCTAAGTTATCCCTTTATAGGGTTATGACTTGTTATTTTTTCTTTGTATGAGAACCGCTCCAATGATAACCAGTCCTTTAACGGTTCCCTGTAAATAGGGTGAAACGCCTAACATGTTCAACATATTATTGACAATTCCCAAGATAATCGCACCGATCACCGTGCCGATGATTGACCCGCTTCCACCGGACATGGCTGTGCCTCCAATGATAACGGCAGCAATGGCATCTAATTCATAATTCTGACCGGCGTTTGATGAACTGATTGAATTCAGTCTTGAAGAAAGCAAAACGGCTGTAACCGCAACGGTTATTCCAACAATGACATAAGCAAAAAAACGAATCTTATCAATTTTAATCGCAGCGTATTTTGCCACTCGCTCGTTGCTTCCTATGGCACACATGTATCGTCCGTATTTTGTATGATTGAGTATTAACCAAAAAACCACCGCTAATCCGATAAATATCCATACAGGTATGGGTATTCCTAAGAAATACCCCATTCCCAACTGAGGAAACAGATCACTTTGAGACCTGAATTCTCCTGCGCCGCTAATATAGAGCGTAAGTGAGCGAAAAATGGCCATGGTTCCCAAAGTTACGATGAATGGGGCGACCTTTCCCTTTGTGATGATCAGACCATTTGCCCCACCAAATACAGCTCCAACGGCAATGGCAGCTAAAATTGCCACAAAAATGGCCCACGCGCCTCCACCTAAAGCATTTAACACAAGAATGCTTATCCCACCGACCAAGGCGGTCATAGATCCAACAGAAAGATCAATCCCACCGGTTATGATGACAAAAGTCATTCCTAAACCAATGATTCCCGTGTAAGAAACTTGT
Organism: uncultured Thermotogaceae bacterium; assembly: GCA_964403295.1. GTDB lineage: Bacteria > Thermotogota > Thermotogae > MWEM01 > MWEM01 > JASUTC01. The sequence goes on from CAYOFT010000249.1 coordinate 991, forward strand.
CTGAGAATATTCAATAGATTTCTTGTTTTTAAAAAATACGGACTTGCAAATGCAGATATGACGAAAAGAATTGCAAGAGCCAGAAGCGGCCCCCATTTATCGGCACTAAACCCTTTAAAGATTTTTGAAATTTTCAAATCAAGCCACTCCCTTCAAGCCGGTTGCATAAAGCATTATTTCTTTTTCAGTCATTTCATCTTCGTCCAATATACCGGTAATGTGTCCTTCTCTCATCACAACCACTCGGGTACACATGCCCAAGATTTCCTCCAATTCGGAAGAGATGAAGATACATGCAATACCATTTGAAGCAAGCTGCTTCAAAAAAAGATAAATTTCTCGCTTGGCGTTAACATCAATCCCACGGGTGGGTTCATCAACTATAAATATTTCAGGTTGCGTGTCCAAACTTTTGGCTAAAGAAACCTTTTGTTGATTTCCCCCGCTGAAAAACTCCAGTTTAGTTTTTAATGAAGCTGCTTTGATATTAAAATTTCCCACATATTTCTTGGTCGTTTCTCTTTCCTTCTTGTGATTAATCAAGACTTTACAATAATCCCTCAACGAATTAAGAGTGATATTTCCTGTCATGTCAAAAGAGGTAATAATACCCGTTCCCTGCCTGTCTTCAGACAGATACGCAATATTATTTTTGACAGCATCTGTTGGGTTTTTGATATGCACTTCTTTTCCCTGAATAAAAATCTTCCCGGATTGTTTTTTTCTAATCCCAATCAGGGTTTCAGCCAACTCAGTTCTGCCAGCGCCCACGAGGCCAGCAAACCCAAGGATTTCACCCTTTTTTAGGTCGAAATTGATATTGTCCAAAAGACCTGTAACTGAAAGGTTCTCAACTTTTAAAACCGTTTCCTGAGAAGGTTGATTCTTTTTGGGGAAAATTTGGGAAAGTTCTCTGCCCACCATCGAAGTGGCCATTTTATGCTCATCCATTCTTTTGGTGTCTTCAATCTCAATCTGTTCGCCATCTCTTAACACCATTACCCGGTCACAAATTTCACGTACTTCTTTTAGCTTATGGGAAATGTAGATGATTGTTACGCCCTTTTCCTTCAACCTGTTCATCAGTTTAAATAGCAATTCGATTTCTGAACCGGTTAAAACGGTAGTGGGTTCATCCATGATCAATAACTTACTTTCATAGGCCAACGCCTTAGCGATTTCAATCATTTGTTTTTTTGCCACGCTCAAATCTTGAATCTTATCTATTGGCTTTATTTGAGTATGGAGCATGGATAAAAGGTCTTCCGCCTTCTTCATCATTTTCTTTTTATCCAATAAAATACTCTTTTGATACTCTTTTCCTAAAAAGATATTTTCAAAAACGTTCAGTTCGTTAATGAGATTAAATTCTTGTGGAATGAGGTTGATTCCTAACTCACGGGCTGTTTGAGGAGTGAATTCGGAAACCTTTTTATCTTCGAAGTACATCTCTCCTTCAGTTGGAACATAAATACCACTAATTATTTTTATTAAGGTGGACTTTCCGGCACCATTTTCCCCAATGATGCCGAAAATTTCCCCTTTTTCTATATCCACCCTGATGTTATTTAATACTCTGACTTTTGAAAATTCTTTGCTGATTCCCTTTATTTGAAGGATTG
>CAYOFT010000250.1:0-2608 GCA_964403295.1 uncultured Thermotogaceae bacterium
AAGAACCCAACACATGGGAAGAATTCTTCTACTATTTGGACAAGGCAAAAGATGCCGGATACACAGGCTTAAGTTTGGGTGACAAAAACAAGTGGACTGCGACACATCTTTTCGAAGATATTATGCTGAGTCAGTTTGGTGCCTACAAATACGTCAAACTATGGAACGGACAACAGAGCTTTGACTCCGTTGCACTTGAAGGTTCACTCCAAATCATGAAAGATTTAATCCCTTACTTCAACAAAGACCATTCATCCCTCACATGGCAGGACGCTTCCAGACTCGTTTTCGAGAAAAAGGCACTGTTTAATGTTATGGGTGACTGGGCAGAAGGTTATTTCAAAGAAATGGGATGGACACCGGGAGAAGAATTCGGTTGGTTTGCAGTTCCTGAAACCGGAAACGCTTTCATGGTTGTATCAGACACATTTGGTCTCCCAAAAGGTGCACCAAATCCTGAAAACGCTTTGAAATGGTTGAAGTTCATCGGAAGTGTTAAGGCACAGGACATCTTCAACCCCATCAAAGGATCCATTCCTGCAAGGGTTGATGCAGATAAATCCAAGTACGATGTTTACCTACAATGGGCCATGAACGATTTCTCCAACTTGGCTCTTGCTCCATCCATTGCACACGGGTCCGCTGCACCGGGAGCTTTCGCAGGTAGTCTTGATGATGCCATCAACGGATTCCTCGCCAATGAAAACATCGAAAATGCTAAACAGGATATCCTTTGGGCGGCAGAAGACGAAGGATACGACGTAGATTAATTTTGGTTTTTTAAAAATATTGGGGCAGGTTTTTTTGACCTGCCCTTTTAAATTTGCATTTGTTTATTTTCTCAGATATAATGAGAGTGCTCTTTTTTTATATGTGAGATTTTAAATAAATAAACAATAACATATTTATGGAGGGGGACTTTATGAAATCAAAGAGAAAGCTCATCGGTTTTTTTGTAGTATCTCCCAGTATCGTAGCGATTGCCATTTTTGTATATGGCTTTATATCTTCCACTGTAAGAACTTCTTTCTCAAATTTCAACAGCTATTCCAGACTTGTTCAGAATGAATTTGAATTTGTGGGATGGCGAAATTATCAACGCTTGTTTCAGGACAACCGATTTCAAACAGACCTTTGGAATACGCTATTCTTCACTATCTTTTTTCTTTTGGGGTGTATCATTCTCGGTTTATTTCTGGCGAATACCCTTGACAGAAAGCTGAAGGGGGGGAGATTCTTTCAAAACATCTTTCTCTTCCCATACGCCTTATCCTTTGTCGTAACCGGTACAATCTGGAGTTGGTTTTTTGCACCCGGTAATTTTCCAACCGATCCTTCAGGGGTGAACATGTTGTTAAAAAACATTGGGTTGGATTCACTTCAATGGGGATGGTTCACGGTAACTGAGAGCATCGGGAAATTCAACCTGGCGTTAATTCCGGTCATCATTGCAGCCACCTGGCAACTTTCGGGTTATACCATGGCCATGTATTTGGCAGGTATGCGGGGAATCCCCACATCCATGATTGAAGCTGCACGCGTTGACGGGGGATCAAATTGGCAGATCTTTTGGCGTGTGAAAATGCCAATGCTTCGTACCATTACATTAAGTGCCATGATCATATTAGGACATATTTCCCTCAAGATATTTGACTTGATCTATGCCATGACCGGAAGCGGCCCGAATAACGTGACAGACATGCCGGCTGTGTATATGTTTGACCTGACCTTTGAACGGGACCGATATGCATTGGGGGCTGCCGTTGCCGTTATCATGCTCGTCATGGTGGCATTTGTGATCGTTCCGTATCTGCTGAGTACCCTGAAGAAGGAGGGTTCCAAATGAGACATACTAAAAGATGGAACAATACAGTCAGTTACATCGTCCTCATCCTTCTGGCGGTTTTTTTTATGATGCCCGTTTATATGATATTGGTGACCAGCTTTAAACCCTTGGCGGAAATCGGTATGTCCACCATGTGGAATCTACCCAAAAACCCCTCTGTGGAAGGTTTCGTTAACGCCTTTCAGAAACTGGGTCCCAACCTGAAAAACAGTTTTTTGTTGGTTATTCCCGCAACACTGTTATCTTGTATTATTGGTTCCATCAACGGCTTTATTTTTGCGAAGATCAAATTCAAGGGCTCAAATATCGTCTTTCTCCTCATTTTGTTCGGGATGTTCATCCCTTACCAGAGTATTTTGTTTCCACTCATAAGATTTCTTCAGCAGATAGGCCTCTACGGTGAGATAGGCGGATTGATTCTGGCCCATGTGGTATATGGCATACCCATCACCACATTGATATTCAGGAACTACTACACGGAAGTACCCGATGAGATGATCGAAGCGGCCAACATTGACGGGGCCAACATGTTTAAAGTCTATACCAAAATCATGTTCCCCTTGTCATTACCCGGATTTGTCGTTGTCATCATTTGGCAGTTCACCAACATCTGGAACGAATTCCTGTTCGCTGTTACCATCACATCCGATCCCTCCAAACAGCCCATCACCGTTGCCCTGGTTAACTTGGCGGGCAGTCAGGTTGTGGAATGGAACATGCAAATGGCAGGCGCTATTGTCGCGGCTTTACCCACGTTGTTGG
>CAYOFT010000251.1:0-2576 GCA_964403295.1 uncultured Thermotogaceae bacterium
CCAACTTGGGCAACGCCACTGTTGGCACTGACTTGATACAAGGTATTTCCCACTTCACTCAAACCGGATGGATTGTTGAAGATGGCCAGGGCAATTTGTCCCAGGACATCACTTTTACCGTTGGAGAATGTTCCCATGACTTCTCCCATCTGGTTGATGGCGAAGTTCTGAAGGACACCCATGGCATTTCCGTTCTGATAAGTAACGGATGTGGAGAATTCACTTGAAAATTGTACCAGCTCTGAAAAATCAATACTGGCGTTGATAGCTGTAGCCCCTTCTTCAGGAGGTGGGGCTGCTCCATCATCGATAATAGCTCCCGGATCAAATTTGATACGGTTGATATCAATATCATCTTCCACCATACCGTTTTGTCTTAAGGCTTTCAAAGATGAAACGCGGCCTGCAGAGTCGAACTCTACAATCCCCCCAACAATGGAAGTCAGATCATTGGGACTGGGTGTATAGGTTTTTTCGTTACCATCCACATAACTGATGGGAATACCGGTTTCTTCCGTGGCGCGCCACGCCCACTGGTTTGTCTTGAGTTTTTGGAATTCAAGGAAAACGGTGTAGGGTTTTCCCAATGAGTCAAAGACCTGTGTGGAAGTGGAGTATTTGGGCGATTCATAATCCCCGATGACGTAATTTTGTGTGTCGTTTTTGTCGAAAAATTTGATGTCTCCGGTTTTTGGTATGGAAACGGATGCCTTTGAAACATTTCCTACAACGACATCAACGGTGTTAAATTCCATGGGATTATCCGGATTTGCGTATTCCATTGAATAGAATTCAGGATTGCCTGTGGGGTAATTGGTTCTGAATTCAATTCGTTTATCCGTTTCGTTGAGCGTAAACTGCATATCAATTTCAACCTTTGATTCATTACCACCGGTTGAAATTCCCGTTGCAAAGGGGTTTGCGATGGCTTTTTTTGTTAATTGCCAACTGCTTTTAGTCCCATCTCCATTAAATGAATCTTCTGAACAGTATTCAATTCTTAATTTTTCCGCTCCCACTAACCCGGCCGCACTTTGATTGATGATGGTAACCATACCGGTGTTGGCATCGTAGGTATAATCGGTATTGGCAGTCAATGCACCGCCAATAGGAGCACCTGTATTATCAAGTCCGTAAACCAAAAGGTCTACTTCGGATATTTCAGTGGTTCCTTCAGAGTTTAAAATCGGACCGGAAATGTTGTATTTTGTTTTCGTATCCATGTAGGATTGATCTTCCTGTGCGTAGTAAGCCACATTCACTTTGTCTCCTGAAGCGGGTTTTATCGTTGCGAATTCCAGGTCAGCAACGGCTCCGGTTGCTCCCAAAGGATTGCCACCACTGTCTAATATTTGGTAATCTGGTGGGGTACCAATACCATCGGCATTATAAATAGCCTTTGTAATGATCTTATCCAGTATGCCATCATCATTGGCATCGAAGATATCTTTCACTTCATCTTCAACGGCTCCACCGGTAGGACTGTAATTAAACCAGGTTTGGGAAGCATCTCCGGCGATGACATTGGCTGTGAAATTTCCTGAAGTGGTTGCACCGGCAAGGGAAGAAGTTTCATAGCGGTAGAAATTCTCCACTTGTCCGAATTGGTTTAACTCCACCATTCCGGTTGTATAGTTCAATTCAGGCAGTTCGCTTGGAGAGTCTGCATTCCAGTCAACGATCTCGGCATTCCAGGTATATTTAATCGTTGATCCTGAAAAGAGTTTTTCCGTGTCAAATGGAGACATCTTTTCAAAGGTAAATCGGACCTTGTAAGTTTTTGTCGGATCATCCGGGTTTTTAACGTTGATGGTTAACGGTTCAATCCCAACATCGGTGTTCAGGTTTCCCCCAAGATCCAAACTGGAAGTTGCTTTGGCGGGCATAGTCATGCCGGCGGCGATGTATAAATCCGTTGGGGGCTTGTCCAGATCCAAATAACGTTGTCCTGATTTGGGATCTACTCTCGAAAGCCATCCCTGGAGTTTTAAACCCGTTGAGGGTTGAATAAAGCTTCCACTTTCATCCAATTGGAAATCACCCGAACGGGAGTAAAAATTTTGAATACCATCTGAGAGGACGAAGAAACCGTCACCCTGTAATCCCAGATCGGTTTTCTTACCGGTGTTCTGGAAACTTCCCTGAGTCATGATCTTTCCGATACTGCCTATTTGGGAACCCAGTCCAATTTGCATGGCGTTGGTACCCCCACGGCCGCCTTCTTCCGGGGATTTTGCCCCGACAATCGTTTGGTTTAACATGGATTGAAAGGTGGTTCTTGACACCTTAAAACCCACGGTGTTTACGTTTGCAATATTATTTCCTATAACATCCATGGAACTCTGAAATCCTTTTAATCCAGATATTCCACTAAACATTGAACGCATCATAATTGATTACCTCCTCTGGTTCGAAAGGGAAACGGATCGAACAGTCACCGTTTCAAGGCTTCCTTTTGAGGACCGGCCTTTCCTTTCATTTTTTAATGTAAACGCTGTCAATATTGGTAAAAAACCTGCTCTCCATTTCTTCTTCTTTCATGGCTGTGACGATGGTCTTGTCTTTCACACTCAGGA
>CAYOFT010000252.1:0-2526 GCA_964403295.1 uncultured Thermotogaceae bacterium
TTATTAAATTTATTATATATCACAAAAAACTTTTAAACACCTTTTCGACAACGGATATTCGAGAAGTATTAAGTGTTACTTCTGGCATTAAGTGCTTTCGTAAAAAAAATCAAAAGAAAGGTAGGTGAGACTGCTGTTAAAACGGACCGATTCGGAAAATTGAAGCAATGGTCTGAATGTACGCGTGTGGTTCCGTTTATAACAACAGTTGTGTAAAATGAAGAAAAAAACAATCGTATTTGTGCTTATGTTCGTCATACTGGTGTCATTGACTTTTGCATCCTTCGACCGATTTCGTCTTGATTTTTCGGATTGCAGCTTGGTTTATGTGCCTTCCAGTCAGACTCTTCAAATTTCCACCATTGGAAAGGTTCTTTCTTACGGACAAGGATGGACAGTGCAACAGGTTAAACCCTATTTGTATCATTTTAAAGTAAATACATGGTCGGGTTTTTATTGGATGGTGAATACTTCCCGCCGGGAGATGTATCGGGTAACAGGAGGTACTTTCGGATCAGTTGGGGGAAATCAGACCAAATTGAATATCAATGTAGATGTAACGGGGTCGGCTAATTCTCCCACAAGATTTGCCCTTCGATTTACAGATGCTTATTTGATATATTCACAAGCATCTAAGGATATCCAAATAGCAGCAGCGGGCACGGTGCTTTCGTATGGGCATGATTGGCAAAAAGCTGAAGTCAAATCCTATCTGATACACATTAAGCAAAATAACTGGTCAGGATTTTACTGGCAAGTTAACACCTCCCGCAAGGAAGTTTACAATTATCAAGGAGGTACTTTTGGATCAATCTCCCCAGGAAGCCAAACGCTTTTGAACATTCCCGTAACAGTTTATGGTCAGCAATCAACTCAAAACTACAATCTCAATTTATCTGCCGCAGGTGGTGGATCAGTGTCGGGAAGTGGCCAGTATTCATCAGGAACGATGGTCAACATTCAAGCCATTCCCAATGCAGGCTATCAGTTTGAGCACTGGACACGAGGCAATTTAATCATCAGTAATCAAGCCAATTATACCTATCAAATGCCGGCAGAAAACGTTAGTTTGACCGCTCACTTCTCCCTTTCCATTCAACCGTTGGGTTACATGCTTGATCTGCAATTAAACCCGCCCTCGGGTGGTACGGTATCGGGTAGCGGGTCATATTCTCCGGGAGCTTGGGTCAATATTCAGGCCACAGCAAATCCCGGGTATCAATTCACAGGCTGGACCCGAACAGACTCTTCTACCGGATGGCCCGGCGTTCCTTATTCCAATCAATCTAATTTCGGATTTAATATGCCGGCCCAAAATTTGACATTAGTGGCAAATTTTGAACAGCAGTCACTTCCGGGACAGCCAACGTTAGGCGTTTACGTGGAAGATCATCCCCTGGGAGTCATCGTTACAAATATTATGGGCGGCTACCCCGCATCCGGAAAAATCCAGAATGGTGACATTCTGACTCATATCGGTTTCTTGAGCCATGGCGCCGTTACTTCTCTTGGAGGCGGAATGGTCCGTATTGGCATGAATACCATCAATGTCAATTTCCCACAAGGCACACAAATTCAAAACACCCCCCAGCTACAATCTCTCGTTGGCAATATTCCAATGGGTCATGCAGCCGCTATATGGATCTTAAGGGGTGGCGTTTATCGATTGTTTGTCTGGCTGAATCCCGGAACGGCGTTTTCGTCGAGCTATATTTTTTAGAGGTTTTTTCTGTTTCGGTACAAGTTTTTTTATAGAAATTAATTGAAAATCGTACATTTGGCGTTTAGAAACACGCCAAGAAGTTTTTTAAAAGCAAAACTTCACGTATGATTTAAAGCGGGAAATCCTCTCCCATGTAAGAGGATTACAGTTTCAAAGAAACTGCTTAGTTAATTCCTTTGGAATTATCAGGGACTAGTTCACTGGTAGGGTGGGTTTTGGGATATTATCATTTACAGTGATGTTTCCGTTATTGTGTATAAACCCACCCCGTCTGCTTCGCATCCACCCCTCCCGAGGAGGGGATTTTTTGATTTTTTAGTAGCCCCTAATAAAAAACCCGGAAGTCTCTAAAATGAGCACTTCCGGGTTTTTCTTTAGGTGAGTTGAACTTTATTCTTCCGGTGCCCAGACTTGAACGCCCGGGAATTCACTGTGGATGATGTAAAGTTTACCATCCGGCCAATCGGTTGCCTTGATGACTTTATAGAAGATCGTCTCTCCGCTGACTGCTTCGAGATCTGACAAGTCATGGGTTTTGAAGGCGTGAAGCCTTTCACCGGCTTGGTTATAAATATTGACCCAGTATTCCGTTTCGTTTTTAACCGTTGTCACGATGAAATTGACCGTTTCATAATCATGTTCTGACACATTAGGCATATCTGGCAAGATATCAATCACGGTACCGTGTGAAAGGGGAATCTCAAATAAGGTATTGGTCTGACCTGTTTCGGGATCTAGAGTAAAGACCCGTTGTCCGGAGTCTCTGCTTCCAGATGGATTGACGTTTAATTCAACCAAAGCAG
>CAYOFT010000253.1:0-2521 GCA_964403295.1 uncultured Thermotogaceae bacterium
GCTCTTGATTTTAAAACAGATGCCGCATTAAGGAGAAAACTCAAGCAAGAAACCGGTGAGAGCACCATGATAATTGTTGGACAGAGAATAGCCACTATCAAAAATGCCGAACAAATCCTGGTTCTGGATGAAGGAAAACTGGTTGGTAAAGGCAGACACGATGAATTAATGAAAACCTGTCAAACTTATCAGGAAATTGCAAGGTCCCAGCTCTCAGAGGAGGAATTGTCATGACTCAAGATAATCCTAAAACAAGAAGACAACCCCCAAGACACGGTGGACCCGGTGGCGGTCCCGGAATAATGGCCGGAGGGGAAAAACCAAAGAACTTTAAGGCCACTCTGCGAAAACTGGTTAAAGAATTGAGTCAGTATAAGGTATTGATTATCATCGTCTTTATCTTTGCCGCTTTGAGTGCCTTCTTAATGATCCTTGGTCCGAAAATTTTGGGAAACATTACAACTGAACTGTTTGAAGGGTTAATGAATAAAATCAGAGGAACGGGAGAAGGCATCAACTTTGATTCGATCAAACAAACCATTCTCTTTCTGCTGGGACTGTATGTGGGCAGTACGCTGTTAGCCTATATACAGGGCTGGATTATGTCCGGCGTTTCAGCTAAGATCACATACCGATTAAGGGAGCAGATTTCCCTGAAAATAAACAGCCTGCCGTTAAAATACTTTGATAAAACATCTCAAGGTGAAGTGCTGTCCCGTGTAACCAATGACGTGGACACCATCAGTCGAACATTAAGCCAAAGTTTAACCCAGATGATAACCTCGTTGACCACTGTAATAGGAGTTATATTTATGATGTTCTCCATCAGTTGGCAAATGACCTTGGTGGCCTTGTTAATCCTGCCCCTTTCGGCATCTCTCATCGCTTTGGTCGTTAAACAATCTCAGAAATACTTTAAAAAACAGCAGGATTATTTGGGGCATGTGAACGGTCATGTGGAAGAGATGTACGGAGGACATGTGGTAGTTAAGGCCTTCAACGGAGAAGAAGACAGCATCAAGAAGTTCAACGTGATTAACGATGTACTGTATGATTCCGCCTGGAAATCCCAATTCTTGTCCGGTATGATGATGCCCATTATGATGTTTGTTGGCAATATCGGCTATGTACTGATTAGTATTCTTGGTGGTTGGTTTGCCGTGAAGCGAATCATAACTGTGGGTGATATTCAGGCATTCATTCAATATGTCAGACAGTTCACACAACCGGTAGCCCAAATTGCCAACATCATGAACATCTTCCAGCAAACCGCAGCAGCTGCTGAAAGGGTGTTTGAATTCATCGAAGAAGACGAAGAGATTGCCGAAACACCTAATCCGGTGAAAAACGTTGAACATAACGGAAATGTGGAGTTTAAGCATGTTCAATTTGGTTATGATCCGGAGAAAATCATCATCAAAGATTTTTCCTGTAAAGTCAACAAAGGTCACAATATCGCCATAGTGGGACCAACCGGTGCCGGGAAAACAACCATGGTGAAGCTGCTCATGCGATTCTATGATGTGAATTCAGGAGCGATTCTTCTGGATGGACATAATATCAAAGAGTATTCACGATACGACTTAAGGGAAAACTTCGGGATGGTGCTTCAGGATACATGGCTCTATAATGGAACGATTTGGGATAATATCAAATATGGACGCCTCGATGCCACAGATGAAGAAGTACTGGCAGCCGCAAAAGCAGCTCATGTTGATGCGTTTGTTCATATGCTCCCTGATGGTTATGATCTCATGTTGAATGAGGAGACTACCAACGTTTCCCAGGGACAAAAACAGTTAATCACCATTGCTCGTGCAATTTTGGCTGATCCCAAAGTACTGATACTGGATGAGGCTACCAGTTCAGTGGACACGAGAACGGAAGTACAAATCCAGAAAGCCATGACCAACCTGATGAAAAATCGAACCAGCTTTGTCATCGCCCATCGTTTGTCCACCATTCGAGATGCTGATTTGATTCTGGTTATGAATGAAGGGGATATTGTTGAACAGGGCAATCATCAGGAACTGTTGGAATGTGATGGTTTCTATGCTGAGCTTTACAAAAGTCAGTTTGAAGAAGATTTTGTGGAAACGGAAGAATTGATTTAAAAATATATAAATTAAAAAAAACCTCTCCTTTTAATGGGAGAGGTTTTTTTTACGTTGATTCTGCAATGCTCCATTATTGTTATGCATTTTTAAGTGCCAAATAGGTAGTTACCTTTTTTTAGAGGCTTGCCGGTTTGTTTAAAGTTTATTAGTAGACAATGTTTTGGGAAATATAATCTTAAGGACTATATTAAACAAGAAAAGTTACATGTAATCAATATTTACTGCATATGTATTTTGTTATAATGATTCAATATATATCTAAGAATTTTTTAAGAAATTATTTTAAAGTTGTCGTTATCAAATTATATTAACAGTCGTTTTAGCTTTATTACCGGTCTCTTTTTATTTCTGATACCTCATAAGGCTAACACTATAGGAGGGATATTATGAAAGGATTTAAAAAA
>CAYOFT010000254.1:0-2521 GCA_964403295.1 uncultured Thermotogaceae bacterium
GTGTAATTTCTACTAAAATTCTTTTCATTGAATCAGTATATTCTTTAAATATTTTTTCCCCCTTTTCAGTAATCATGTATGTTGAATGAGTTTTTTTACCCACAAATTCCTTTTTGACTGTCAAATAGCCTTCCTCTTCCAATTTTCTGGTCTGGGTGGCGATGTTGCCCTTGGAAAGTTTCGTTTCATTCAGCAAAAACAAAAAATCAACTTCTTCAGCATTATAAATAATAGACATGATAAACAGTCTGGCAGGTTCATGAATGGTTTTATCAATCATCAGAATCTGTTCAAAGAGATCATTATTCCTTTTCATAAGTCTTCACCTGTTTCAGGAATACGATAAGTTTAAAAACACCAAATAAGACTAAAATGATGCCATTGATGACAAAAAAAAGGAAATAACCTTCAGATTGAAGCTGATTGTTGAAGATGAGAAGGAAAATCCCGAGAATCAAACTCACAAATGCGAAGATGCTGTAGAAAAAACCGGCGCCTGAACGGTATTGATACCAGTAATAGAAAAAGAATAGCATACCAAATATCAAAGGAGACAATGAAATAAGAGAACCTATCAATGCATCGAAATGAAAAATGTGGAGAAAAATACCGAGGACTGCAGGAAAAAAGGCGATAGGAAATACCACCAAAAAGAGAAATGGTTTTGTAATTTCAGCTTTGGCCTTGACATATCCGGATTGAGAATAAGTAAAATGCTTCCTGACAAATTGAATGATTGGTCCTGAAAAGGCAAACACAAATACAAATATAATTGCTTTTTTAGCATCACTCGAAAAATCCAATAAATACATGATGATTGAAGAATAAAAGAAGAAAAAGGCACCCGTAACGAGCTCTGTTAACCCATCCCTTTGTGACATGTAGTACATTTTTTGCTTTAACGCCTGCTGTTTTGGCATGAAACCACCTCATTAAGTATACTAAATACCGGTTTTTATTAGAAACCGGTATTTAGTATACTCTGTTTTCTCTTTTTTGTCAAGAAAGACCTTTTTTGAGTTCTCTTTTCTGATTTGACAAAAATGATCTTTCCGTGTACAATATGAATGAATAAAATTATATTCATTCATATTTTTGAATGACCATCTTAAGGGCAGGGATTTAAATTGAAAAAAATAACAGCATTAATTGGTAGCGCAAGAAAAGGGGGAACGTATAAAGCGGTTCAAGCCTTTGAAAAGGCTTTAAAAAAGTATGAGGCAATAGACTTTGAATATCTTTTTCTGAATGATTATGAGTTGAAATTCTGCAATGGGTGCAAACTCTGCTTTGATAAAGGAGAAGAACAGTGCCCGTTAAAGGATGATCGAGACATATTATTGGAAAAAATACAGCATTCAGATGGGGTTGTTTTCGCTTCTCCCAATTACGCCTTTCAAGTCTCCGGACGGATGAAGAATTTCCTGGATCGTACAGCCTATTATTTCCACAGACCCGCTTTTTTTCAGAAAACCTTCACTGCTATCGTGACTCAAGGCGTTTTTGGCGGAAAGAAAATCCAGAAATACCTTGAAAATAGAGGGGATAATTACGGGTTTCAAGTTACTAGAGGAGCTTGTGTATCGACATTAGAGCCCATGACTGAAAAGCAGACGCAGAAATTGCAAAAGAAGGTCGAAAAAGCTGCTGAACGGTTTTATAAAAATTTACAAAAAGAAACAACACCCTCTCCGTCATTACTCAAATTAATGATCTTCAGAATAACCCGCAAGAATATTCAAGCAATCGGTGAAAAATATAAAGATTATCGTTATTTCAAAGAAAAAGGCTGGTTCAAGTCTGAGTATTACTATGATACTTCTCTTGGACTTTTGAAGAAAGCAGCAGGTGCTTTTTTTGATTTTTTGGGACGATTAACCATTCATTAATTAATCAAAAGCACAATCAGAACTTGGATGACAAAACAAAACCAGCTCCTAATAATGATATAATTCAAAGGTTAAAAACAATTAAAAAAAGAAGACTCAGTATGTTAGCACCCAACAGAAAAAGGTTATTAAGCAAAAAAAGGAGATGACAGAAATGGCTAAAACCCTGGTTTTATATTACTCGTATGAAGGCCATACAAAAAAAGTTGCAGAAATTATTGCAAAGGAACTTTCAGCGGATATTGAAGGCGTCAAACCCATTAAGGAAATGAAAACAAAAGGGTTCGGTAAATTTCTATGGGGAGGGGGTCAGGTTGTCATGAAGAAAAAGCCTGAACTGAAACCTATGAATACTAATCCGGATGATTACGATACGATTTTTGTTGGAACACCTGTCTGGGCATTTACTTATGCGCCACCTGTAAAGACCATTCTTGAAACGGGTATGCTCAAAAATAAAAAAGTTGCCTTTTTCTACACTCATGAAGGTGGGGAGGGAAAAACGGAAGAGAATGCCAAAACCGCTATTGAGAAAAACAATACCTACCTTGGAGGATTCAGCTGTGTGAATGTTGCAAAGGATTTTGAAACCCTCAAACCGAAAGTGATTCAATGGGCAAAGGAAATGAATG
>CAYOFT010000255.1:0-2511 GCA_964403295.1 uncultured Thermotogaceae bacterium
CGTACAGGGCCCTTTCCAGCAAATCTTTAAGTTCAGAGATGGGATCCAAATGATTAAGAACATCACCAAAGACGGGGTGATCCTGCAACAGTTCAATAATTTCCGGTATCTTTTCCAGGGTTGATCTCAAAGAGACAAAATCAGCAGGAGAGACCTTTCTGTAAGAGAGTCGGGAGAGAATCCGTTCAATATCATAAACCTCATCCAACGCTTGTTCCAATGAGGTTCTTAACCATTCATCCGCGTATAATTCCCGAACATGGTCCAAACGATTCTGTATGGCCTCTTGATTCCTTAGAGGTGAGAGCATCCATTCTTTTAATTTTCGCTTTCCAAGAGATGTCACCGTTCGGTCTATCACGTTGAAAAGAGAGGTGGAACGTTTGTCCCTGGAATCACCGATCAGATCAAGGTTCTCAACAGTTGTGTTGTCAATGAGCAGTCGTTGTTGATCATTCATATAAACCGGTCGTGATAAATGTTCAAAGGCATCCATATGCTGATAATCCAAATATTTCAAAGTGGCTCCGTACAACGAACATGCATCCGGGGGCAATTCCAGGAAAGAGATGTCACCCACTTCAAATACCCGTTCCAGTTGAGCCACTGCTTCATCGAGATTGTAATACCATTTGGGAAGAGCTTCAATGTAGAGTCCACTAATTTGTTTTTTAAGCTGCTTAACGGCAATTTCCGATTCAAAGCCTTCCGGGTAGAGGAGCTGGACTGTTTGGAATTTTTTAACGATGTCTTCCACCTCTTGCCATTGTTTTCTCTGAAAGACCATGGACCCACCGGTGGAAATATCCAGTAAGACACAAAAAAAACCATTGTTTGATGCCATCACTGAAGCCATATAGCTGTTGGTTGTTTCTTGCAGAATAGAATCTTCAATGACCGTTCCCGGTGTGACCACACGGGTGACTTCCCGTCTGACAATCCCCGTTGCCTGCTTGGGATCTTCCACCTGATCGCAAATGGCAACCTTCAAACCCGCTTCCACCAATTTTTTAAGATAATTATTCAGGGCATGATGAGGAATCCCCGCCATGTCATTGCCGTTTCTGTGTGTAAGTACCAATTGCAGAACACGAGAAATCCGTTTGGCATCTTCAAAGAAGGCTTCATAAAAATCTCCCAGACGAAACAGCAGAATGGCATCTTGAAAGTGTGACTTGATATCCATATACTGTTGCATCATGGGGGTGAGCTTCTTTTCAGACACGGTTAAACCACCTCTCCGTATAGGGGGCCGGCTGAAACACGGTGTATTTTTACTTGTTTCCATTGTCCGATTTGGTCTGAACCGGCTTCAAAAATGACGATTTTATTTCTTGAGGTTCTCCCGTAAATGAGGTGGGGCTTTCTGGGCAGAACGGCCTCTCCAATCACATCTACGACTTTATCCTGATAACTTTCGTTAAAGGCCCGATTCATTTCCTTTTGAACCTCCAGAAGATAATTGAGCCGTTTCTTTTTAATCTCAAGGGGCACATCATCCGCCATTTTTTCAGCAGCAACGGTTCCCTCTCTTGGAGAGTAAATGGCCAGATTGACCTTTTCATAACCTACCTCTTTTACCAAGTTTACACTCTCAAGAAAGTCCTCTTCCGTTTCTCCGGGAAAACCGATGATAATGTCGCTGGTGAGAGATATACCAGGCAATCCCTTTTTGATCTTGTTAATCAGTTCAACGTATTCATCTTTTGTATAGCGCCGGTTCATGGCTTTTAATATTTTGTCACTGCCCGATTGAACGGGCAAATGAATGGACTGGGCAAAATTATCGGCCTCTGCCATCACCTCTATGACTCTATCTGAAAAATCAGAAGGGTAAGAAGTTAAAAACCAGATCCGTTGTAATCCTTCTATTTGTGAGACAGCTTTTAACAAATTGGCGAAGGTTACCTTTTCATCATCTACATCCAAACCGTAGGAATCCACGTTTTGGCCCAACAGTGTAATTTCCTTATAGCCGTCTTTGACCAATTGTTTGCATTCTGCAACGATATCATCAAAGGATCGGCTCAGCTCTCTGCCTCTTGTATAAGGAACAATACAGTAAGAACAGAACTTGTTGCAGCCATATGAGATGGTCACCCAGGCATGATGGGAACTGTTTCTGACGGCCGGTGTGGTATGATCGATTTCATCCAACGTATCTGAAAAATCCATAAATCGCTTGCCGTTCACGGCTTTTAAAGCGTGTTCTTCGATTCTGGTTATAGAGCGGGTACCGAAGACAAAATCAACCCCTTGTCTTCTCAGTAACGCCTTTTTCTCCTTATCCGCAGCACAACCGCAGACACCCACTTTAATCTTTCTTCCTTCTTCCCGTTTCATCTTGTTAAGCCTGCCAATAAAGGCATAGGCCTTGTCTTCTGATTTTTGCCTGACGGCACAGGTGTTGACCAAAACAACATCCGCATCATCAAGACCGGTTATTTCATGTCCTTTTTGCCTCAAAATGCCTTTCATAATCTCAGTATCGTTGACATTCATCTGGCAACC